>JBGPMY010000095.1:0-7003 GCA_041487235.1 Dehalococcoidia bacterium | reverse complement strand
GGAGGCTGAGCAGGCGATTGAGGCCGAGCCTGCCACTCTGGAAGAAGTCATCACCGGCCAGGCGAACCTGCGGGACCACCTGGCCGCCTACCCGGAGCTGGCAGAGGAGCTAGAGGGGCTGGCCGATATCATCGACATGCTGCGCGATGCGGGAGAGGCCAGGCGGCGGCGCGGCGAGCAGATCCTGCGCGAAGAGATCCTGGGAGAGACGGAGTCACCGCCGGAGGACGAAGAGGAAGAGCCCTCAGACAGGGCTTAGATTAGTCAGCGGAATCGGCGGCTGGCGGGGGCCTGACCAGGTCCACGGCTGCTCCCTGCGCGGCCAGCACGTGAGCGCCACTATCGACGAAGATGATGTTCCCCGTCACCATACGGGAGAGATCGGCCGCCAGGTATACGGCAGTGTCCCCCACATCGCGGGGGGTGATGTTCTGGCGCAGTGGCGCCGCCAGCTCCGTCCACCTGCGGAGAACCCTTATCCCCTTGACGGCGCTGGCGGATAGAGTGCGAATAGGCCCGGCGGAGATCGCGTTGACCCTAATCTGGCTGGGGCCCAGCTCCACGGCCAGGTAGCGGACACCGAGCTCCAGGGCCGCCTTGGCGGCAGCCATGGCGCTGTAGCCGGGGACGGCCTTCTCGACGGCGTTGTAAGTGAGGGCGATGATGCTGCCGCCGCCCGCCTCCCGCATCAGGGGCGCGGCGGCCAGGGCGAGAGCGTTGAGGGAGTACGCGCTGATCTCCATGGCCAGCTTGTACCCCTCGCGCGAGATCTGCGAAAAGGGACGGTTGAGGTCGTCTTGGGCGGCGTAGGCGATGCAGTGCACAAGGACATCCAGGTTGCCCCACTCAGACCGAAGGCCGGTCATGACGCTTTCGATACTGTGGTCATCCCTGACGTCGCAGGGGAATAGCGGGAACTGCGGACGGGCGCCGAGGGATGATACCAGCTCCCTGACGTTCCTTTCGATCCTGCCCTTGGGCTCTTCGTGGTAGGTGAAAGCGAGCGTTGCGCCGTTGTGGCGGAACGCCTCGGCGATCCCCCAGGCGATGCTATGACGGTCGGCGACGCCCATGATGAGCGCCTTCTTGCCTGCCAGAAGGCCGGGCGCTGGAGTATTCACCATCGTTACGGTCTCCTTCTCAGGCGAATGGGCCAGGGGATCGCTCACGGCGCCTCCTTGCGTATCCACTCGGGCGGCTGTGGCTGCGACTCTGCCGGCGATCGTTCGAAGCACTCAAGGAGTGTATTGGCCAGCTCGCCGCGTTCGCTCTCGAACCGCGGTAGCGGCGGCAAGAAGACGACATAACCCTGGCTTACCCGTAGCTGGAAGGCTACGGCCGCGCCGCCTGGACTGCGGGCGAAGACGCGCGCGTGCTGCTGGAAGGCGGGGGCGTCTTCGTTCGCCAGCGCGCGGTAGGAGAGACGCGGTCCGAAGGTCTCGATGTAGAGTGCGAAGGGATGGTGGCCGTCCACCAGCTCCACGCCGGCGTTGCCGAAGCCTGGCAGCAGATCGTCTTCGTACCGGAAGCCGTCGGCAGCGGGAAGCCAGGCGTAGCGCCCCCACTCGCTCAACCCCTCAACGCCTTCGTGGGTCACATCCGGATAAGCGAGACAGACCATCGTTCCACCGCGGGCCAGGAAGCCCTCGGCCTCGCGCCGGCGCATGGTCAGCGCCGCCGCCAGGCTGAAGCGGCCGGCGGAGCTGGGACCGTTGCCGACGGGCTGGCCAGCGAAGTTGGCGTGTTGTTGGCTGCCTTCGATCACTTCCTGTACGACGCGCGAGACGGCCTCCGGGTTGACGATCATTCGCAGGTAGTCCGAAAACGACGGCGCGGAGAGGAACGAATAGTTGTCGAAGGTGACGTGGGGCAGCGGGATGCCGATGACCAACGTACGCATGCGATGCTCAACTTGGCGCGACTGAGCGGATGTACGCCTTCAGCTCCGGAGCGATGTCCCGGCGCTGGAGGCCGAGGAAGATAGAGGCCTTGATCAGGCCGATGGGCCGGCCGGTGTCGAAGCGGGTGCCCGTATACTCGCAGGCGTACAAGGGATGGCCTTCGTCTATGAGCATGGCGAGGGTGTCCGTAAGCTGGAACTCGCCGCCTACGCCGGGCGGCGTTCGCTCCAGCAGGGGCCATATCTCGGGCGCGAGGACGTAGCGTCCCACGGTGGCTAGGTCGGAGACGGCGTCCTCTGCCCGCGGCTTTTCCACGATGCCCCGGACCCGATGAACGCGATCCTCCACCGGCTCCGGCGTGATCACGCCGTAGTGCACCACTTCCTCGCGCGGCAGCCGCTGAACCGCCAGGACGCTGCCGCCGTGGCGCTCGCGGACCGCCAACAGCTCACCGATGGCCGGCGCGTCAGAGACGATGACATCGTCCGGGAAGAAGAGGGCGAACGGCTCGTCGCCGACAACGTGGCGGGCCTGAAGGACGGCGTGGGCGATTCCCCGCCGCTCCCGCTGGCGGACGAACACCATTTCGATCTCGGCGAGGCGCTGCACCTGGTCGAGCAGCTCCTTGGCGCCCTTCTTCTGGAGGACGCTCTCCAGCTCGAACTCCCTATCGAAGTGGTCTTCGATGGCGCGCTTGTGGGCGCTGGTTACCATGATAATCTGCTGGAGCCCAGCGGCCAGCGCCTCCTCCACGATGTACTGGATTACGGGCCGGTCCACCAGGGGGAGCATCTCCTTGGGCACGGCCTTGGTGGCGGGAAGGAAACGGGTGCCGAAGCCGGCGGCCAGGACTACGGCCTTGCGGACTTTCATGCGGGCGCAGGGGCTCCTTTCCTTGTGGCAGGGACAAACGGGGTTGGGGTTCCCGCTAGCGGGTAGTCTATCGCAGGGCCCAATGGGCCAGCAAGGGATGGCCGCGGGCCGGCAATGATTAGTTGAGAGCAATCGAGAGTGGCGCTGGGGCGATCTCCAGCGCTGAGAGGCGAATTCTGTCATCTGCAGGCGGCGGAGAAGCATTTAGTTCTATCACATCCTTTTTTCTGCGCCGCCATGTGCGCCTTGACAAGGCTGTCGCCTGGCGTGGTAGGATGTCTGGCGGTCGTGCTAGACGGGGAGCTAGCGGTGCCCTGTACCCGCAATCCGCTATAGCGGGGTTGAATTCCCGCTCGAGGTCTCGGCGCCGCAGGGACTGCCCTTGGAAAGTAGTGTTGATAGCCTGGCCCTGCGCGGCGAGACGCTGCGAACCCCGTCAGGCCCGGAAGGGAGCAGCGGTAAGTGGTCAGTCTCGGGCGCCGCAGGCCCACCGGGCCGGAGCTGGCTGCCAGGGGTAAGCCTGTGGCCCAGATCGACAGCGGGTGCACGACCGGAACAGAAGGCCGGGCCGGTTGGGCAGGCCCCTAACATGATGAGGTGCTATTGCTGAGGCCAAATGCGGAAGGGCGCCCTGGGCCCGCCTGCGGACAGGCAGGCCTGCCTACCGGACAGGCAGGGCTTGAGGGGGGAAGGCGCCACAGGCAGATGGGCAGCCGCACCCTGTGCTAAAGAGATCACCGAACGGCCACCTCCACCTAGCCCTCCTGGTGGCCCTGGCTACTGCATCTGTGGTCGCTCTCGCCGTCCCCATCAACCGCACGCGCGCCAACGAGCAGGTCAGCCTGCCGTACCCCCCCTCCGTGGCAGGCGCAGCGGCGGCCGGCGAAGGCGCGGAGTACATCCAGGGGATGATGTCGATCGTTAGCCCAGAGCTCATCCTGCAGCCGCCCATGCGTGCAGGGGCTCTCGGAGCGTCCGGAGGCACCTTCACGGCACGTGAGAGCAGGGCTGCCCTTGGGACGGAGCATCAGCGAACAGTCTCCTTCACTGTGCACGAGGATGGATTCGCGTCCGGGCAGGTCTCGTCGCAGCTCACGGTGGGCCAGGCGATCGCGGAGGTGGGCATCAAGCTGAGCGGACGTGACGCCGTGACGCCGGCGGCGGACAGCCCTCTCACCCCTGGGCTCCACGTCTACATCTCGCACGCGGGCAGCGTAAGGCTGATCGTGGAGGGCGCGGAAAGGCTTGTGTATACGCACGCCGATACGGTGGCAGGCCTGTTGGCCGAAGTGGGAGTGCAGCCGGAGCCGGGGGATCGCGTATTCCCGGCGTTGGACCAGCCGGTCAGCCCAGGCATGAGCGTGAGCGTGACCACCATGCGCGAGAAGGACGAGGCCACTGACGATCTGATCCCCTTCGAGACGGTCTATCGCGAAGATGCCGATTATCTGCAGGGCCAAAGGATACTCATTGAGCCCGGGGAAGATGGCCACCTGCGCCGTGAGTACCACGTGCAGCGGGTAAACGGACGGGAAGTGAGCCGCACGCTGCTCTCCGAATCGATGGTGCCTCCGACAGAGCAGGTGGTGGCGCTGGGCACGGGAGTACGGGCGACGCCGGCGCCGCCTCCGCCCGTCCGGCAAACCGTGCCGGACGCTGACGGCGGGTTGAACTGCGCGAGGACGTTGAACGTCATTGCGACGTGGTATACGGCAGCC
This sequence comes from Dehalococcoidia bacterium, assembly GCA_041487235.1. GTDB lineage: Bacteria > Chloroflexota > Dehalococcoidia > SM23-28-2 > RBG-16-64-32 > JBGPMY01. The sequence continues at coordinate 2,511 of JBGPMY010000095.1, read as the reverse complement.
AGCGCCGGCGGCCGTGGAATCACAGCCACGGGCACGCCGGTCTACAAGGGGATTGTGGCTGTTGATCCGTCGGTTATTCCACTGGGGACGAAGATGTACATTCCGGGCTACGGTTACGGGGTGGCCGCAGACACGGGCGGCGGCATTAGAGGCAACATAATCGACCTGGGATACGGCCCCGATGATGTCTACGACTGGCGCACGCGTTGGGTGGATATCTGCATCCTGGCCTGACGCCGGGCCTCTCCTTCGTGCGCCTCGCTCCCGTATGATGGCGGTGTGAGCACCTCCAGTCGCGTGCGAGCCCGCAAGTCCCTGGGTCAGCACTGGCTTGTCGATGGCGGTGTCCTGGAGCGGATCGCGGGCGCCGCCGACTTCACAGAAGAGGACACGGTCCTGGAAGTCGGCGCCGGCACCGGGCTGCTGACCGATCGCCTGGCCCAGCGTGCCAGCCGCCTGATCGCCGTAGAGATCGACCGAGGCCTGGTGGAGCGGCTGAGGGGGCGTTTCGCCGGCAGGCCCAGCGTATGCGTGGTGGAGGCGGATATTCTGGCCGTACCCGCGGAAGAGCTGCTGGCGATGGGGGGCGGCCGCCTCCCCTACGTAGTCGTGGGGAATCTGCCCTTCTTCATTGGAACAGCGATCGTCCGCAGTTTCCTGACGGCGGCTGTGCGGCCCCGCTGGTTGGTCGTGACGCTACAGGCGGAGGTAGCCCAGGCGATGGCCGCCTCGCCGGGGCGGATGAGCTTTCTGAGCGTCCACACGCAACTGTTCGCCACTGCGCGGGTGCTGTTCCGCATTCCTGCCAGCGCCTTCAAGCCAGCCCCCAAGGTGGACTCCGCGGTGCTGCGGCTGGACGTGCTGGACAGTCCGGAGGTGGAAGTCGATAGCGTCGAGGAGTTCCTGGCGCTGGTCCAGGCCGGGTTCGCCGCGCCGCGCAAGCGGCTGCGCAACTCGCTGGCGATTGGCCTGCGCATCTCGCCTCCGCAGTGCCAGGCGATAATCTCGCGGGCCGGTCTGGACCCGGCCCAACGCCCGGCCGAACTATCATTAGGCGATTGGCGTCTGCTGTACCTAGCGTATCGCGCGGAAACGGCCGCCGGTTGATGGCCGCACGCACCATCGCCCCCGCCAAGATCAACTGGACGCTGGAGGTACTGCGGCATCGCGGCGACGGCTACCACGAAGTGCGCAGCGTGATGCAGACTATCGACCTGCATGACGATATTGGCACCGAGCCCGCCACATCACTGACGCTCCACATCGAGGGGCCGCACACCGCTTCTGACGACGACCATACGCTCGCGGCCGCGCGCCTTCTGGGCGACGCCGTCGGCCGGGCACCCGCCGCTGCCATCGCCGTGCGGAAGCGCATCCCGGTGGGCGCGGGGATGGGCGGCGGCAGTTCGGACGCGGCGGCCGTGCTGCGCGCGCTCGACCGTATGTGGGGCCTGGCTATCGAGACCGAACGGCTGGCCAGAATGGCGGTGGCGATCGGCTCCGATGCGCCGTTCTTCGTCTACGGTGGCACCGCGCTGGCGGAAGGACGCGGCGAGCATGTCACTCCGCTGCCGGATGTCCCGCCGAGGTGGCTCCTGCTGGTGGTCCCCCCTTTAGTTATGCCTAACAAGACCAGGCGCATGTACCATGCGCTCATCCCGCGAGATTTCAGCGACGGCTCACGCACGCGGGCGCTGGCCGATCACATCCGCAGGGGGAAGGCACCTGACGACGATGACCTCTACAACGCCTTCGAGGTCGCGGCCCTGAGGACGTTCGCTGGCCTGGCTTCCTACCGCGAGTCGCTGCTGCAGGCCGGCGCGCGGCGGGTGCATCTGGCCGGATCCGGCCCTGCCATGTTCGCCGTCTTCGAATCCGAGGCCAGCGCGCGCGAGGTGGCGGGGCGGCTGGAGGCTGCGGATGCGAACGTCTTGGTGGCGAGCACGCTGACCGCCGGTGAAGCCACGGCGGTGGAGGGGTGAGGCCGGAAAGGCCCTCAGCCTGATTTCTCGGTCGTAGAGACGGCTCGGCGAGCCGTCTCTACGACCAGCCCAGCAGGGGTTCGTGCCTCTCCCGTTGGGGGACAGGAGCCGACGGTGATGGGTCCCTCAGGTAGCGCGCCTGAGCGGCGTCACGCTAAGATGAATGCAATGACGTTTACGCAAGGGTTGAACTTTACGTGCGTGGCGCCTGAATGATGTGAAACGGGATGCCAGGCACCATAGTCGATATGCACGTGCACACCGTGCGCGGCGCCGCAGACTCCTCCCTGTCCCTGGACCAGCTCATCGAAGAAGCGAAGAGAATCGGGCTGACCGGCGTCAACATCAGCGAGCATGACCGCGTCTGGGACGCCTATCAGCTAGATGAGTTCCGCCAAAGGAGCGGGCTGTTCGTCAGCCGCGGCATGGAAGTCTCAACGGACATGGGGCACATGATCGTCATTGGGCTGGACCGCTATGTGCCCGGCATCCGGCACGCGACAGAGCTGAGGCGGGTGTTGAACGAGGT
>JBGPMY010000094.1:0-7077 GCA_041487235.1 Dehalococcoidia bacterium | reverse complement strand
GGCCGCGGCGGCGTCGTCATAGGCGCTGACTCCGTACGTCTTGGCGAGATGCGCTCGACGTTCGGGGACGACATCGCAGACGGCGATCTGGTCGGGCGCGGCGACGTTCTTGCTCAGTGCGCCGGCGATTATCGCCTCGCCCATGACGCCGCCGCCGATGAAGGCCAGCTTCACGCCGGCCGTTCCCCGAAGATGGCCCGGCCGATGCGGACGTGCGTGGCGCCTTCTTCGATGGCGACCTCGAAGTCGTCGGTCATCCCCATCGATAGCTCACGCAGCCCCAGCGAGGCGGCCGCGTCGCGCAGCCGGCGGAAGACCGGTCGCGCTTGTTCGGGGTCGTCCGCCAGAGGGGCCACAGTCATCAGACCGCGAACTTCAACGTTGGGCAGGCGGGCGATCGCTTCGTACTCACCGTGCAGGTTATCCAGGGAGAAGCCGTACTTGCTTGGTTCGCCGCCCACGTTCACCTCAAGAAATACGGGCACGGTCTTGCGCGCGCGCCGGGAGATGGCTTCGGCCAGGTGGAGGGAGTCCACGGAGTGGATTGTATCAAACAGCTCCAGTACGGTCTTGACCTTGTTGGTCTGCAGGTGGCCGATCATGTGCCAGGTGACGGCGGCTGACAGGCCGGCCAGTGGCGGCAGCTTGGCCTGCGCCTCCTGCACGCGGTTCTCGCCGAAGTGCCGGATGCCGGCGGCCGCGGCTTCGCGGATGGCAGCGGGTGGGAAGCCCTTGGTGACGGCGATTAGAGTGACGTCCTCCGCCGAGCGTCCGCTTCTGGCGCAGGCGGAGACGATGCGCCTGCGCACTCTATCAATACGCTCTGCGATCGCATCTGCCGACATCGGGCCAAGTATAGCAGCGGCCGTGCGGTCTATACTGGAAAGCTATGAAGCAGATGGACCGGCGGCTGCTGATCCTCATGCGACTGCGAGAGGAAAGGCCCCTCCGCGCGGCGGACCTGGCCGAGGATTGCGGCTGCTCCGTCCGCACGATCTACCGGGATGTCGACGCGCTGTGTCAGGCGGGCGTGCCGCTGGCTGCCATGCCCGGCGAGGGATACCGCCTGGCGCCAGGCTATCACCTGGCGCCTATAGCCTTCACGGTGGAGGAGGCGGTGCAACTGTTGCTGGGCAGCGACCTGGCGCGGGGGCTGGGGACAGCGGACCAGCGCCAGGCGGCGCGCTCGGCGGCGGCCAAGGTGGAAGCGGCGCTGCGCCCGGACACCCGCCTTGAGGTGGAGCGCCTGCGCCAGCGCATCCGGGCGGCGCCCACCGTGCAGCGAGAGCCTTCGCCCTGGCTGCCGCTGCTGCGGCAGGCGGTGATCGACGATCAGGTGCTGTGGCTGCGGTACCACTCCTTCAGCCCGGACGAGGTCACCGAGCGCAAGGTCGAGCCGTACTCGCTGGTCTTCTACGGCAACGACTGGCACCTGGTGGGCTACTGCCGCCTGCGGGAGGGCGTGCGCGACTTTCGGGCCAGCCGCGTCCTGGCCGCCGAAGTTCTGCCAGAGCAGTTCCTGCGCACGCTCACTCTCGGCCCGGAGCCGGACGGGGACGATGCGGCCGCCCGCGAGGTGCGAGTGTGGATCGAGGCCACTGCGGTGCCCTGGGCGCGGGAGATGCCCGCCTTCGGGTTCCAGCGGGAGGAGCAGGCGGAGAGCGGCTCCGTCTTCGTGTTGCGCGCCAGGGACCTGAGGCGGCTGCTGCCCTGGGTGCTAAGCTGGGGCGCGTCTGCGCGCGTCATCTCTCCGCCTGACGTGGTCGCCCGCGTCGCGCGAGAGGCCGAAGCGCTGGCGCAACGCTACGCTGAGGCATAGGCTTGTCTGATCCAGGCGATTCTCATTTGGCATCCCGTCCGTCACTACTGACAACCCCCTGTCACCGAACCGGCGTAGGCTGGCCCTATCACTTTAGAAGGAGGCGCATAAATGAAGGTCAACACCCTGCTCATCAATCTCACCAGCGAGGACCCGGAGCGGCTGAAGGCGTTCTACGCAGATGTCGTCGGCCTGGCGAAGAACCCAGAGATGGGGGACAGCGCCTTCCTCGTCGCCGGCGCGACCATCACCATCGACGGTCACAGCGAGACGAAGGGCGTCGCCAAGGAGCCGCAGCGCGTGCTCATGGACTTCTTCGTCGATGACTTGAAGGGGGAGCAGGCGCGTCTGGAGGGGCTGGGCGCGAAGTTCATTCGGAAGGAAGGGAAGGAGTACTGGGGCGGCGTTATCTCCACCTTCCTGGACCCGGACGGGAACTACTGCCAGCTCATCGAGTACAAGCCACAGGCATAGACGCTGACGGTCACGGCGATCAGCTGCCTGGCCAGTGGTGGTCTGAACCTGAGATTGGGAGGACGGTAGGTCATGGTCATCTCAGAGGCAACGGCCGGCATCGACGTGCTGCTTGGCGTGAAGGACGGAACGGTGCCGCTGCCGCCCGCCGCGGCGCTGCTGGGCTGGAAGGCGCTGAGCCTGGCGCCTGGGCGCGTGCGCGTCCAGTACACTGCGCGAGAGGAGTTCTACAACCCTCACGGCACGGTGCAGGGCGGCTTCCTGGCGGCGATGCTGGACGATGCGATGGGACCGGCGCTGTTCTCCCTTCTCGATTCTCATGACTTCGCGCCGACGATCGAAATGAAAGTGAGCTTCCTGCGGCCGGCTTACGCAGGGGCTCTCATCGCTGAAGGGCGGGTGGTGCACCGGACGCGCAGGGTCGCTTTCATGGAAGGGACGCTGCGCGCCGACGACGGCGTCTTGGTGGCCACGGCGACGGCCACGGCGCTGATCGCCGGCCCGCGCACAGCCGAGGATTGAGGGACGCCCGCTTTTCGATGGATATTCAGGATAAAGTAGCGCTGGTCACCGGCGCCGGGTCCGGCATTGGCCGGGCGATTGCGTTGCGGTTGGCCGTGGAGGGCGCGTCTGTGGTCGTCGATGACATCGATAATGGCGGCGGTCGGGAGACGGTGCGCCAGATCGAGGAGGCCGGGGGAGGGAAAGCGGTGTTCGTGCGTGCCGACGTGGCCACTGGGGACGGGGTCGAGCGGATGATCGGCTTCGCCGAGAAGACGTTCGGGGGTCTGGACATCCTCGTGAACAACGCGGCCAATGAGATCGAGCCGCCGTTCTTCCCAGACGCGAGCGCCGATCGCTGGCGGCGCACATTGGAGGTCTGCCTGTTCGGCGTCATGGTGGCCACCCAGCAGGCGCTCAAGGCAATGAGCGAACGCGGAGGTGGGGCAATCGTCAACATCTCCTCGATGGCTGGCGTTGGCTTCTGGCCGCACGAAGCACCGGAGTACGCGGCGGCCAAGGCGGCTACTCTGCGGCTCACGGCGACGCTGGCGCCGCTGGCAACGAGCGTGAGCGTGCGTGTCAACTGCATCTGTCCGAACTGGGTCGCCACAGAGAAGGTCCGGGCGTCCATGCCGCAGATGACGAAGGAACAGCGCGCGGCCTGGCACGTGCCTGCCATTGACGCTATGGCCCGGCCCGAAGACATCGCCGACGCTGTCGCGTATTTCTTGCGCGATGATTCGCTGGCCGGCCGCGTGATGCTTTGCGACGAACGCAAGAGCCGCTGGCTCATCCCGGTCGATGCGGACCTGTTCGCGCTGGGCGTGAGGCTGCAATAGTGGCTACCTGGTCAGAGTTCGAGGAGGCGGCGCCGGAGATGGCGGCGCTGGGGCTGAAGCAGCTTCGGAAGTTCGGCCTCGCCTACCTGGCGACGACCGCCAAGGACGGCGCGCCGCGCGTGCATCCGGTGTGTCCCTTCATCAGCGAAGGGCGTCTCTTCGTGGCTACGGGACCAACGTCGCCGAAGCGTCTCGACCTGCTGCGCGATGGGCGCTATGCTCTGCATATGCTGCCGGGGAAGAACGACGACGAGTTCCTGGTGCGCGGCCGCGCGTCCCGGGTAACGGACGTCAAGACCCGAGAGATGGCGCTGGCCGGAAAGGGTGAGATCAACATCAGCGACGACGAATGGCTGTTCGAGCTGCACATCGAGCGCGTGGACACGACGTTCTGGGAGAACGTGGGTCAGCCGGACACCCGTCCGATTCGCCAGCGCTGGCTTGCGCCTTGACCGCGGGGAGGCTGCCGATGGTCGTATCCGTCCTGATGAGGAGGACCCGCATCAGTGATCGCCAGGAGGGTGAGTCGCGGCTGGCGGGCGTCCTCCCCAAGATCAAGCCGTTGCTGGAGGCCGAGCCGGGGTTCGTCTCCGTCCAGTACCTATGGGGGCTGGACGAAGGCGGCGAGATCGCCCAGATCACCACCTGGCAGACGCTGGATGACTGCCATCGCCACGTGCGAGGCGGCGGTGCCGCCACAGTCGCCACTCTAGAGGATGCGGCGCTGCCAACAGCCGCCCATCCGAACGGCGCCTGGGTGCGCAAGACCTACGAGATCGCGTCCTAGCGCCAACTGATGCCCGAACAAGGCGATCTCCTGTGCCAAGGCTGGCTGTGGGACGCTGTGCTGCGGGAGCTGCGCCACTACGCCCGCAAGGGCAAGGGCTGGGCGGACGAGCCCGACGCCGTCGAGCGGCTCCAGCCCGTGCGCTCCGTGACCTGGTACCGCTGGTCGCAGGCGCCGATGGCAACGCACACCGGGCAGGCGATGGGGACGAGCTTCTCGCGCGTCGTCGTGGCGTACGAGGGCGGCGGCGACCTGACGATCAACGAGTCCAACCGGGAGTGCGCCGGCAACATCGCCAAGGCGATCGCCGCGACCTACGGCCTGGAGGTGCGTGAGGAAGGAGCGCCGGGTGGCCGGAGCCCGGGCAACTTGCCTCTTCGCGATACGATGGGCCGGCTGGTGAACCGCCAGCGCCGGCTGGAGGTGGCGCTGGACGAGAGCGCGGGCGAGATCTTGGTCACGAAGTCCAAACGTCCCTTCGGCAAGTCGCAGCGTCGCATACGCGCGACTGAGGTGCGAGGTCTGGAGCTGGGCTACGAGGTGACTGGCCCGCAGGAGCGCTACACTGTGTGGGCCATCGTCGGACCGGAGGAGGAGCGGATTCCCCTCGCCTCATACGAGGGATACGAGGGGTGGGCGGACCCCCAAGAGTGGCGCGAGTTCGCCCAGGAGCTGGCGCGCTCCCTGGGCGTGGAGGCTCGTGTCTGAAGGCGACCCGCGCGCGGCGTCCGTTCCGGCGGGCCACCCAGGCGGCGAGAGCAGGACCGCTGTCCGGGCGGCGATGGGCGCGAACTTCGCCATCGCCCTGGGGAAGCTTGCGGCCGGCTTGCTCACCGGAAGCGCCGCGCTTCTGGCGGAGGCCGGCCACTCCGTTGCCGACACCGTTAATCAGGTCTTCCTGCTCATCGGCATCAACCTGTCGGACACGGTCGCCGATGAATCCCATCCGCACGGATACGGGAAGGAGGGGTTCTTCTGGTCGTTCCTGGCTGCCATCTTCATCTTCGTCGCCGGCGCCACCTTCTCGTTTTACGAAGGCATCCGCACGGTTGTCGAAGAGCACGGGCACGACCGCAGCGCCGCCGACCTGGGCGTCGCCTTCGGTGTGCTGGGCATGGCCGCCCTCTTCGAGTCGGCCTCTTTTGCGGTGGCGGTGCGCAGTCTGCTGGCCGGCGCCCGGCGCAAGGCATGGGGGTTCCTGCGCTACCTGCGGCAGTCGCCGGACCTGACCACGAAAACGGTGTTCTTCGAAGATAGCGCCGCCTTGTGTGGGCTGCTCCTGGCGGCGCTGGGGCTCGGTGTCGCCGAGCTGAGCGGCAGCGAAGTATGGGACGGCGTGGCCTCCATTGGCATCGGCTTCGTGCTGGTCGGCGTCTCCGTCATGCTCGGCCTCCAGGCTCGGAACCTGCTGCTGGGCGCCGCCGCCGGCGAGGAGATCCGCGAGGCGCTGCACCGCACCGTCATGTCTTTCCCGGAGGTCGACCACGTGGTGCGGCTGCTCTCCATGCAGTTGGGCACGCACAGCGTCCTGGTCACCGGCGAGCTGGAGGTGCGGCGCGGGCTGAAGACCGAGGAGATCGAGGACTTGCTGACCCGGATAGACGCCAAGATCGGCGCGACGCTGCCGGAGGTGAAGGACACGTTCTGGGAGCTGCGCAGCCGGCCCAACCAGAAGTGAAGGCTTGCTGGGCGAGCTAGCGGGAGAAGCCGGCGATGCGCTCCAGCCTATCGATCTTGACTGTCGCGGCGTCGAACAGAGTGCCGAAGTGCGAGCGGAACTGGCCCATGTACTCGCTGGCGCCGTGGGTGGCGAAGGCCGCGTCGTCGGTGTAGACCTCGAAGACGGTGATCTGCGCGGGGTCCCTGAGGCTGCGGTGGAAGAGGTAGGTCACGGCGCCGGCCTCGCTGGCCTCGACGGAGGCGGCCATCTTCTTTATCGCCTCTTCGGCCTCGGCCTCCTTGCCGGGATTGGTCTTGAACTGGGCCAGGATCGTCTGCATGGGGCCTCCTCCGTCGGTAGGGTCACAGGGTCATTGGGTCACGGGGCAGTATAGCAGAGCGAAAGCGTAGACCGCCGCTACGCCGCCGTCAGGCCAGCGGGTCGATCTTCGTCCACGTTGTCTCGCCCGGCGGGCGGATCGATAAGTGGACGAAGACACCGTCCTTCGTTGCGCCGTGCCAATGCATCTCCCCGGCAGGCACGTGGACGATATCGCCCGGCCCGACGACGTTGCGCTCCGTCTCCGTGGCCAGGATGCCGCGGCCCTCGACGCAGTGCAGCACCTGCGGAACGTGGTGCGTGTGCAGGTACGTCCGCGCGCCCGGACTGAACCGCACGACGACGATGTCGATGCCATCTGCCGCGCTCACGACGGGCTGGACGCGCGCCTCGCCGACGAAGTGCTCGCTGCCGCCATCGACGGCCGCTTCAGGGGTGATGTGATGGAGTTTCATGGCTCGATATCTACCATACCGAACTAGGCGATTCTACGGAGCTCGCCCGCGCGGCCCACGGCGTAAATGAAGGGCCGTTCTGTCTTCTCAAACGTCTGTAGCATCTCATCTAGAGTATGCGCAATTAACTTCAGATAGTCCCAGCGCGTGAGATCCTGCTTCTGGATTAGGATGAATGCTCCGGCCTTGGCATCTAGTAG
>JBGPMY010000093.1:0-7090 GCA_041487235.1 Dehalococcoidia bacterium | reverse complement strand
CTTCGTACGTCCAGGCCAGCGACTGCTCCAGCGGCCAGCGGAAGGCGTTCCAGTAGACCTGCGGCGCCGCACCCGCGCACTGCCGCCGAAACTCCTGGAACGGGAACGAGCGGTGGTAGCGGGCGATGGCGAAGCTGCTGAAGTAGAGGGGGTACTCCGCCCCAAGCGCCTCGCGGATGCGCCGGCAGACGTCGTCCGCCGCCTCCGGTCGGCCCTTGAACTCGGACTCCACGTCCAGCACCAGCAGGTCCGCCTCGCCGTACTGCGCCGTCTCGATCGCCCGCTGCGCCTCGCCGGCGGTGTCTTGCCCGTAGAGGTAGCCCCAGCCGCCGACGGATACGCCGCGCGCCTTCAGCGCCCGCGCGATCTCCCGCCACGGTGTCCCCTGATCGAACCAGCGCGGCCCGTCGAACGCCTTCACCAGAGCGCCGCGGCAGCCGGATTGCAGCAGCCGCGCCGCGACCCGGTCGGCGTCTCCATCGTCGCAGCGACGCCAGTTCCAGAGCCAGACCCACTTGCCCGCCAGCGTTGTCATCGCGTCTCCATGATGCCGTTTGCCATAACGCATCTCCAACCCCCAACCGGCGCGAGGGGCCCCGGTCACACGCCGGTTCTGGGTTCTAGGTTCTGGGTTCTATCGTCTCAACTTGACCTATCTCCGCGCCCTCGCGATACTTAGTGATCGCTTAGCGAAGAAGGAGGAGCCCGATGCCCGACACCGGCAGAGCCGCCATATTCCTCGATACCGGCAAGCCGTTCGAGATTCGCGAATACCCGGTGCCGGACCCGGATCCGGATGGCATTCTGGTGCGGGTCACCGCCGCCGGCATCTGCGGCTCCGACCTCCACGTCTGGCGGGGCGATATTCGCATCGCCATGTTCGGCCCGGGCCCGCGCATCCTGGGCCACGAGATGACCGGGCGCGTCGCCAGGCTGGGGGCCAACGTGCGCACGGACTCCACGGGCCAGGCGCTGAAGGAGGGCGACCGCATCGTCTACCCCTACTTCACCCCCTGCCGCCGCTGCTACCAGTGCCTGCGCGGCGAGTTCGCGGCCTGCCCGGTGAGGTACCCGCCCATTCCCATCAGCGATAACCCGCCGCACTTCTTCGGCGCCTACGCCGAGTACTACTACATGAAGGACGCCGCCTTTGTCTTCAAGGTCCCGGATGACCTGACCGACGAGATGATCACGCCCGTCAACTGCGCTCTCTGCCAGGTGATCTACGGCCTGCAGAAGGCCGGGCTGAGGATGGGCGACACGCTGGTCATCCAGGGCGCCGGTGGCCTGGGCATCAACGCCACCGCCGTCGCTCGCAGCATGGGCGCCGGGGCGATTATGGTGATCGACGGCGTTCCCGCGCGGCTGAAGCTGGCGAAGGAGTGCGGCGCCGACGTGCTGATCGACATCAACGAGGCGCAGACGCCCCAGGACCGCATCGCCAAAGTGATGGGCCTCACCGGCGGCCGCGGCGCCGACGTGGTCGCCGAGTTCGTCGGGCTACCGGCGGCGCTGACGGAAGGGCTGGGCATGGTGCGACAGGGCGGCACGTACCTGGAGGTGGGCAACATTAGCCTGGGTCAGACGACGACGATCGACCCCTCGATGCTGGTGTGGCAGAACAAGAAGCTTATCGCCGTCAACATGTACGACCCGGCGATCCTGCCCGTGGCCCTCGATTTCCTATCGCGCAACCGGGATCGCTTCCCGCTGGCGCGAGTGGTGTCCCACAAGTTCGCGCTGGAGAAGATAGACGAGGCGTTCCAGCAGGCGGAGTGGGAGGGCAAGCAGACGGCGACGGCGCGGGCCGTGATCACGCCGTAGGTCTCCCGCTCGAGGGTGTCACGGAGTCCTTCGACTCGCCTGCCCGCGGGCAGGCGGCTCAGGACGAGCGGGTTGGGAGACATGACTGACAGGCGCTTTCGCTCCATTTCCCGCTGGCCCTGAGCTTGTCGAAGGGCTTCGCCCCCCGGCGGCATCCTTCGACCTTTCGACTCCGCTCAGGGCGGGCGGCTCAGGACGAACGGATCGGGGTGCAGGCGCAGTGGGAAGGGTGGCCCTCGCCCACCGCCGCGCGGTCATCACGCCGCAGCTAGAGGTAAAGCAGGTCGACGTACACACCTCGAATCGACTCCGCCGCCGGAGGCTGTATCGTCGGCGTGAACAAGCTGGCCGTCGATCTGCGCCGGGGCAGCCCGGGGTCCGGAAGCGCGCCCGGCGAGGGCTCGCATATGGTCAGCGTTGACCGCCCCAAGGCCCGTGCTTCGGCGGCCAGGGAGCGCAGAAGCTCAGCGAACGCGTCCCTTCCGCCGGCTGCCCAGCCCCAGTCGACCACTGCTGCGCCCCTGGATCGAGTCGTCACGCCCGACGTCTGTTCGACGTGAATCCGCTCCGTCGTCGCTCCCTTGTCCCATAGGCCGCCGACCGCCGCCAGAGCTCCGCCTTGGAATACGCCGTAGAGATTGTCGATACTGTACAACCCGTCTCTGATCAGCCGCGGGGCAAGCGATTCCAGGGTCAGCGGCTCGAAGAAGTCCTCGCCGGCGTGGGCGATGTTCACCAGTGCAACGGCCTCCGCTAGCCGGTTCTCCGGAACGCGCTCCGGTGCCATGCTGTGCGCGTCCGAGACGTCGAATCGTAATAGCGTGACGTCCACGGGCCAGCGTCCGCCTCCACGCTCCACGAAGGTGACAGACGGCTTGTTCTCCGGCGCGATCAAGTAGTATGGCCCTTCCGTTCCTCTCTCTGCGCCCCAGGCGAAGAGATCCTTGGACAGGGCCCACGCCACCCGCCTGCCCTGGAAATCTGAATGCACGCGGGCCTGCTGGATGTAGACAAGGCGGCGCGGTCTCCCCTGAATCAGCGGCGTCTGGATGACGCCCCCCATCACGCCAACTGCACGGCCCTCCATCTCCGCAAGCACGATGCGGTAGTCTCCCTGCACGCGGTGACAGGCAAAGAAATCCGGAGAGCGATCGTATGACTGTTCCGCATCGCCGACGAGCAGCGGGCTCTGCAGTTCCAGGGCGATCAGGGAGTCGTTGTCTTCAACCGTTGCCTCACGCACGATGAGGCCCGGCGGGGTTCCTTTCTCGACGCTCATGTTAGCGTCGCCTGTCTAGTGCGTCCTGTCCGCGCATCCCTTGGACTGTGACAACCGACAACGTCAGTCACCAGCGGCTGTGATACTCTGCCCTGTCCTGCTCGTGGGCCCGAACTCCTCTTTCGCCTGGCGCAGCAACTCCGGGTCCAGCGCCACGTCCACGCCTGTCATGGCCAGCGCCTGGGCCACCTGGAGCATTGCGGCGTGGGCGGCGTCCGTGGCGGCGACCTGCGTGAAGCCGGGCGTGTGGTTCAGCGCGAAGGCGCCTATGCTGAACGTCGGATGGATAGAGGGCACCGCCCAGCTCACGTTCCCCATGTCGGAGCTGCCGAAGGACTCGACCGGTATCTCCAGGAACTTCCGTCCCAGCGCCTGAGCGTTCGCCTTGTAGGCGCTGGCCAGCGCCGCGCTGTTGTTCATCGCCGCGTATCTGTACTTCGCCCAGCCGACGGTCACTTCCGTGCCGCTGGCCTGGGCGCCGGCGCGGAAGCAGCGTTCCACGCGCCCCTTGAGGTCGGCCAGGTATGCCGGCTGTAGCGCCCGCACCAGGAACCTGGCCTCGGCGCGGTCCGGCACCACGTTAGCCGCCGAGCCGCCGTAGGTGATGATGCCGTGGATGCGCGAGTCGCGGCGGATGTGCTGGCGCAGCTGGGCGATCGCCTGGTAGGCGGTCACCAGCCCGTCCAGGGCGTTGACGCCGGCCTCCGGCGCGATGGAGGCGTGGGCCGCTTGCCCCTTGTAGACGACGTCCGCCTGCTCCACGCCGGACATCGGCGGCGCCGCGATGTCCAGGGCTGTGGGATGGGCCATGAGCGCCACGTCCACGCCCTCGAAGGCGCCGCGCTCCAGCATTATCGCTTTGCCGCACTGGTCCTCTTCGGCCGGTGTGCCCAGCACGAGCAGGGTGACCGCGTCCGGCGAGAGGGCGGCCTTCAGGCCCAGGGCGGCGCCCAGTCCGGCGGTGGCGATCAGGTTGTGTCCGCAGGCGTGGCCGATCTCCGGCAGGGCGTCGTACTCGCACAGGTAGGCGATGGTGACGGGGCCTTCGCCCCAGCGGGCGCGGAAGGCTGTCTCCAGGCAGAAGGCGCCGCGCTCCACCGCGAAGCCGCGCGCCTCAAGGCGATCGGCGAGCAGCGCGCAGGCACGCGTCTCCTTCATCGCCAGCTCGGGGTGAGAGTGGATCTCCAGACTGATCTCGATCAGCTCATCGCGAGCCGCTGCCACGCCATCCCTGGCCTTCGCCTTCGCCGCTCCAACGTCGCCCATCTCACTCCTCCTTAGAGCCCGCGAATCCCCAACTGGCCGCGGATCGCCATCATCTCGCCCAGGTGCAGGTACTCGTGGCCGATCACTGTCATGCGCAGGAAGAACCTGGCTGGCTGGCCGGACCAACGCTCCAGCAGCCAGTCACCCTCCTTCGGCACGACCGGCGGGGCGGCGCCCAGGCGCTCGCGGACGTCAGGAGTCCAGTCCAACTGCTCCAGGTCTGCCTCCTCCAGCCACGATCGGGTCTCCTGGGAGACCGCCTCCCAGTACTGCAAGAGAGCGTCCAGGTCCAGTCGCCGTCCCAGGTCCCCTACTTCTTCGTCGCCGAAGGCGGTGCCGATGCGCGCGTCTTCGAAGCCGAGGCGCGGTCCCCACTGTTCGCGCAGGAGTAGTTGCGGCTGGCCGCGCACGATGGCGTTCACGGCGACGTCCTCGCAGCGCGCGATGTGCCAGAGCAGCCAGGCGATGGAGTTCGAATCGGCGGATGGCCTGACCGCCAGCTTCTCCCTGGGCACGCGGTCCAGGATGTTCGATTGCAGGAGAAGCCGGATGCCGTCATGCTGCTCGCGAATCCAGCCACGCAAGTCCACGGTCGTTCTACTTGATGGCCAGGGCGTTTGGGGGCGAGCCGACGCCGCCCGGAATGTTCAGCGGCGCCGACGTTAGCATGAACTCGTAGACGCCGTCTGCAGCGCAGTCGGCGGCCAGGTCCTCCAGGTACCACAGCTCGCCGATGGGCATGCCGAAGTGCGGGATCAGGCGGAAGTGCAGGAAGCCGCTCTCCGGCGTCGGCGGCCAGGCCTCCACCGAGGTGTTGTCGGCCGCTATCGCCGCGATGTGCAGGTTCCAGAGGTACTCCGCCATCTCTGGCGATGGATCGATGCCGGGTGCTTGCCAATCGGTCATGGCTTCGCCGCCCAGCCGCTGGCGCTGCTCCGGCGTCGCCTCCTCCAGGTACCAGCGCAGCCAGCCGGTTCGCAGCACCAGGATGTCGCCCGGCTGAATCGTAACCCCCTGCGCCTTAGCGCACGCGGTCAGGCTCTCCCTTCGTATCGGTGTCGAAGTTGTGTAGTCCAGCGGCGTGCCCTGCCTCTCGAGGTATCTGCCCAGGTCCAGCAGCACGCCGCGACCGACGATGCCCTTGCGCGCGAAATGCTCGATTCCCAGCCTGCCGCCGTCCCCACTGACGATCTCATCGTCCTTGACGCCGTTGTAGAAGCCGTCCCGCGGCTGGCGGAGATGGCGCAGGCTGTCCCACTGGCTGGAGGCCTGCGGCCAGAAGTTGTCCAGGTAGTCATCGCGGGCCACGCCTCCGCCTGCCTCGATGAGGTGATGGCTGGGCACCCCGCGGTCGTACATCGGCGGGTTCGGCTCATCGATGCGCAGGTTGAGCGGGAAGACGGTGCCCTTGCGCACCAGCCGCGCCGCCGCGACTGCCCGCTCCGGCGTCAGCAGGTTCAGGCAGCCCAGCTGGTCGTCGTCGCCGAACAGCCCCCAGGCGGAGCCTTCGGGCGCTCCTTGTTTGACGGGGAGCTGGTCGTATGTGGGAAGGCGTGTCAGGTCGGTCATGGTGGAACCTCCGAATTGAGTTGCATCGTTGGTGGTCTGCTTCGCAGCGGGGCCCACGAGGGGTGAAATTTGCGTTCGGATGCTGGCCCCACCCCAGATTCCCCTTCGACTTCGCTCAGGACAGGCTTCGCGAAGGTGCCGTAAACCGCGTTGCGTGCGTGCCCACCGCTCAGAATGACGCTTGGCGCTGTACCACTTCGCATTTCAGTACCTTACACGAACTTCAGCGTGACGATCTCGTTTGGCCGCAAGGAAAGAGGCACGCGACCGTCCGTCATCTCTACCGGCTGCGGGTTCTCCTCGTTCAGGTCGACGCGTTGCACGGAGCTGTGTGGCGCCAGCAATAGGACGCTGCCCCCCGCTGGTTTCGAGGCGATATTGTAGACCCGCACGACGATTCCGTCATCGTCCTCCGCCAGCTTGACGGTCGAGAGGACGAGCTCCGGCGGCTCGATCTCCAGGAGCGAGCCCTGCTGCGGCAGGGCGCCGCTGCCTCGCGCCGTGCGGACGGCCCGCAGCGGCCGCACGAAGCGGTGCGCCTCGGCGCAAGCCTGCTCCCAACCGCCCGCGTGGGGGATGACGCTGTAGTCGAACGTCCAGCGACCCTGCATCTGGGCGCCGGGAGTGAACATGGGCGGGCCGGCGTGCCCCTTGCGGGTGTTCATGTCGGCGCGGGAGAGCCAGCCGACGCAGCGCAGCAGCGTGAGCGCCACGGTGACGGCGCCGTCGCTCTCCTCCAGCGCCTCGTACTCGGGGAGGCCGCGGTTGGCGATCGTCAGGCCGCGCCGGCCGTCGCTGATGTCCACGAAAGCCTTCTGCGGGTAGGTGCCTACCGGCGTCTCGAACCAGGTGTCATCGTACGCCGGCGTCCCCACAGGGCGCTCGACGACGCCGAAGTGCTGCTCGGCGCGCGAGCAGTCTGTGCGGATGCCCGTGGGGAAGTGCACGCGCAGCCGGTGGTCCTGCGCGCGGTTCTCCACCTCCGTCTCGATATCGACGCGCGCGACGCCGGGGTATAGGCTGACGCGGCTCACGATCTCGCAGTCGACGCGCTGCGGCGAGCGGGCGGAGCGGTCCTCTGTCAGCTTCGCCGGCAGGGCGTAGGTCATGCGCACTTCCAGCGTCCAGCGGACGGGGCCGGTCTCCGACAGG
>JBGPMY010000092.1:0-7143 GCA_041487235.1 Dehalococcoidia bacterium | reverse complement strand
CCATCAGGGCGCGAGTGGTCTCCATGATCACCTTGGACAGCCGCGTGTACCCGTCTTCGCCAAGATAATTGAGGACGGCCCAGGCTGCGGCGATGGCGCCCCCGGGACGGCTCCCCGTCATCGTCGGCGAGCCGTACAGGCCGCCGGGCCAGTCGCCGTAAGCGAAGAACTGGTGCCGCCGGTACTGCCGGTCGCGGTAGAGGACCGACGATGCGCCTCTGGCGGAGAAGCCGTACTTGTGCAGGTCCGCTGAGATGGAGGTCACGCCTGGCACGCTGAAGTCCCACGGCGGCACCTCGTAGCCCAGGCGCTTGACGAACGGAAGAAGATACCCGCCCAGGCAAGCGTCCACGTGGCAGGGGATGCCGCGCTCCTGGGCCAGCTCCGCCAGCTGCGGGATGGGATCGATCGTGCCGAAGGGGTAGTTGGGCGCGGAGCCGACGATCAGCACCGTGTTCGGCGTGATCGCCTCCCGCGCCGCGGAGACATCGGCCCGCAGATCGCCATCGATGGGGATGTGCACCGCCTTCACGCCGAGATACTGCGCCGCCTTGTCGAAGGCGGGGTGCGCGGTGACCGGCAGCACCATCTCCGGCGCCGTGATCCCCTTCTCCGTCCGCGCCCAGTCGCGCGCCGTTTTGACGGCCATCAGGATGCTCTCCGTGCCGCCGGAGGTCATGTTGCCGGCCGCTTGCGGGCAACCCAGGAGGTCCGCCGTCATGGCGACCACTTCGGACTCGAACTTCCTCAGGCTCTTGAAGGCGCCGGGGCCCAGGCCGTTGCTGAAGAACGCCGTCGAGTAAGCATCCTTGAGCAGCGCCGCCACGTCATCGCCGGCGAAGTAGACCAGGCTCCAGATCCTGCCACCGCGCCAGTCGGCGTCGTGCGCGATCGCCTCCTGCATCTGCGACATGACCTCTTTGTGGGACTCGCCGCGCTTGGGGAAATTCATGAGGCGCTCCAGTTTCTCGCGGGCCGATTCGGGGCCGGATAGCGCACATGGTAGCAGCCGTCCGCTCTGCTTTCAACGACGCGTGGCTGATAGAATGGCGACGATATGAACGACCGGCAGTTGAGGCTTCTCCCTGAGCCTTCTGGCACAGAAGGGCATGCTTTGGGCACGGAAGAGGTGCTGCAGACGTTAACTTTTGGTCAACGGATCGCGGAAGAAGAGAGTCACGCCCTGTCGACGTACTTCGTGGAAACGGACCAGTGGCGGCGTCTGCAGGCGCGATAATCCAGACGCTGGTCCCAGACGAGATTCGCGGCCGGGCGCTTTCGCTCTTCGGTCTGAACCAGGCGATCGCGCTGACGACAGGAATCGTCGTGGGCAGTCTAGCGGAGCTGGCAGGCGCGACGACCGTGGTCCCTGTGATCGCGGTGGGGCTGGTGGGAGTCCTCGCCTGCTGTGCAGTTGCCTTGCCGCGCCTGCGGCACGTGCACTAGACTTTACTCGCATCATGACTGGAGTGGGGAAGGCCCGGGTGCGCCTGTTCGCCCGCCTCAGCGAGCTGGCCCGAACGCGTGAGACGGAGGTGGAGCTGGGCGAGGGGTTGACCGTAGGTGACGCCTACGCGCTCCTCTGCCGCCGCTTCCCCGATCTGGCCGGCTTCGAGAACATCGTCATGTACGCCGTGAACGCCGAGTATGTTTCCCGTGATCATCCCCTGCGCGATGGCGACGAGCTGGCGCTGATACCGCCCGTGAGCGGGGGCGCCCGTGTTGTTTGAGGTCGTCGCCGGGCCGCTGGACCCGCAGCGTCTCGTCGAGCACGTGCGCCGGGACGAGAGTGGCGCCATCGCTCTCTTCTACGGCGTAGTGCGCAACGTCAACATGGGCCGCCGCGTGCTCTACCTGGAGTACGACGCCTACCCCGAGATGGCGACGAAGGTTATGCGGCAGATCGCCGAGGAGATCAGGGCCCGCTGGCCTGTCACGGAGATCGCCATTCAGCACCGGACCGGCCGCCTGGAGATCGGCGAGGCGTCGCTGCTGGTGGCCGTCTCTGCGCCGCACCGCAAAGAGGCGTTCGAGGCCTGCCACGCGCTTGTCGACCGCTTCAAGGAGGTCGTGCCCATCTGGAAGAAGGAGGTCTGGGAGGGCGGCGAGACGTGGATCGAGGGCGAGCCGGTGGAACATCCGTCTTCCCAGACGGCTTCCGATGTAAACTGAGCGCATCAGAGACAGGAGGAGTCCCCGTGACAGATGAAGTATCCATCAGCCCCGTAACCGCAACACCAGACCGGAAGGCCATCCGGGCACAGCTTGAGCAGACCGGCAAAGGGTACCACGATTTGCTCAACTCACTCACAGCGGAGGACTGGAAGAGAAGGAGCGGGAATCGCGCCTGGTCCGTAGGCCAGTTGATGTGGCACCTGGCCTGGGGCGCCGGTTACTTTCCCCGAGCCATCGAACAGTGCCGGAAGGGCAAGGCATCCAACCCGCCCCCGTGGATCATGCATCCCGCGAACGTCCTCATCACGCGTATCGGCTCCCGCAAGGCAACGCCGCAAACCGTTGCCGAGAAGTACGACGTCGCGCACGCCGCCATACTCGCTTGCCTCGATGGGGTAAAGGACGACGAGTGGAGTAAAGGCGTCAGGTCGTTCGGCCAGTATATTACGATAGAGTCCGCGTTCCAGCGGTTCAGGGGCCACTTCGAGGAGCATGAGGCGGACATCCGCAAGGGGCTCGGCCGGGCTTAGGTGACCGAAGATACCTTCGCCCTAGGGGACGACCTGCACTACTGCCCCCGCTGCGCCGCTCCTCTTATCGTGCGGCTGCTGCCCACGGAAGACCGGCCGCGGCTGGTCTGCGACCGCGGCCACATCCTGTACGTCAACCCCAAGCTGGTCATCGGTGTCATCCCGGAGCGGCGCGGGCGCATCCTGCTCATGCGGCGCGCCATCGAGCCCCGGCACGGCTTCTGGACGTTCCCCGGCGGCTTCATGGAGATCGATGAGTCCGCCGAGGAGTGCGCGGCGCGAGAAGCGCACGAGGAGACCGGCGTGACCGTGCGCATCGTCGCCCTGGTGGGCGTCTACTCGCGGCCGGGGCCGGGCATCGTCTCCATCGTCTTCCGAGGGCGCGTGACCGGCGGGCGCGTCGATCCCGGCCGCGAGGCGCTGGAGGCCCGCTGGTTCGACCCGGGCGACATCCCCTGGGACGACCTGGCCTACGACACCACGCGCTGGGCCCTGCGCGATTGGGTGGAGCAAAGGGTCAAGGGGACAGAGGGACAGAGGGACAAGGGGGCAGAGGGGCACACGTAGCGGAAGCCTTCAGGCTTCCACAAACGTGTGCCGGCCAGCGCCAGGCTCGACCCTACCCAGTGCGCCGCGGTCGCCCGCGCGCAGGCTGCGTGCGCGACGGCGCGGCGGACTGCCGCTTGCCGAAGAAGTCGAAGTCACCGATGAACTGCACGGAGCTCACGCCCCAGTCCGTCATTCTCGTCCTGATGCGGCTCTCCAGGTGCTGAACGGTAACGTTGGTGGTTATGACCGTGGGAAGACAGGCGTTGTAGCGGTAGTTGATCAGCTGAAACAGCTTCTCATCGGCCCAGGCCGTCCCGCTCTGGGCGCCCAGGTCGTCCAGGATGAGCAGCGGAGCGTTCCGCACCTGTTCGAACATCTCGTCGAACGCCCTGGGGTTCTGCGGGTCGTACCCGGAGCGCAGCCAGTCCAGGAGGTCCGGCACGACAACGAACATGACGGACATCCCCGCCTCGCGGCAGAAGTTACCGATGGCGGCGGCCAGATGCGTCTTGCCGCGGCCCGTCTCTCCGGCGATTACAAACCAGTTGGCCGGCGTCTGCGCGAACTTCAGCGCCTCCCGGTACACGTCCTGGATGCCCTTCAACTCATCGCCGCTCGCCGCCGAGCGTCGAGGATCGAAGCTCTTGAAGGTCATCCGGCTCAGCAACGGCAGGTCAAGGGAGTCCAGCTCATGCATCCATGTCGAGGGCCCCGATTCCAGACGGTAGACCTCGGCCAGGGCCGCGTCGCTCAAGCGGCTCTGGATGCGGGCGTCGAAGTCGCTGAGATCCAGGTTCGTCGTGAACACCGTCGGCAGCTGGGCGTTGTAGCGGTGGTTGATCAGCTGAAACAGCTTCTCCTGCGCCCACGGCGTCGAGCTCTGGACGCCGAGGTCGTCCAGGACGAGCACGGGCGCGCTCTTCAGCAGCTCGAACAGATCGTCGTAGCCCACCTCGCTGCCCGGCTGGTAGGCCGCCCGTAGGTGGTCCAGCAGGTCCGGGGTTACCATGAACAGCACGGCTCGCCCCGCCTCAATGCAACGGCCGGCGATGGCGGCGGCCAGGTGCGTCTTGCCGCAGCCGCTGGGGCCGCTGAACACCAGCCAGCCCGCCGGCGCCTCGGCGAAGCGCCGGGCGGCGTTCACCGCCTCCGCGAATCGCTCCTGGTGCGACGAGTTAGGGCTGCGCCCGCGCGGGCTCAGGTTATCGAACGTCAGCCGCGCCAGCGGGCCCAGGTTGCTGTAGCGGCGCAGGCGCGCCAGCCGCTCCTCCGCGCCTTCGTCCAGCGTGCAGCGGCAGGGAAACGCCTTCCCGAAATCGGGGTGGCCCAGGCGCACGGCGCGGCGCACGAAGCCGGCGCCGCCGCAGGCCGGGCAGCCGTCTTCGTCGTCAGGCGCTGCGTCGGGCGCGGCGGCGCTTGCCTTCGGTGTAACGGCGCTCAAGCCACTCGATTTGAGGATCTCGTTCAGGCTTTTCATAGTCCGGCCCCTCGGCTTCCCAGCGGCGCAGAATGCGCGCCACGTACCGCCAGCTACGCTTGTTGAGGCTGACCGCCTCGCGGATCGCCTCGCGCACCCACTCCGGAGGGTAGCGCTCCTCGGCCTCCTTCAGATCCTCGGCGATGAGCGGAGTAATGCTGCCGATGTTCTCCTCGTACAGCGCGAAGATGTTCGGCGCCGCCGAACCCTCTGCCGGCGGCAGCGGCTCCTCCAGCTTCGCCAGCGCTTCTCCCGCCAGCGTCTCCAGCGCCCGGCGGCCCGCAGGGGTGTTGACGGCGTAGAGCTCCTCTTCCCTGCCGCCGGTCTCGGCCACTGCGCGAATCAGCGTGCCGCGCTCCACCGCTAGCGCCAGCCCGCGCGCCAGCGCCTCATGGTCCTGCCCGCCGCACAGTCCGGCCAGCGAGCGCAGCAGCGTGCCGTCCGCGGCCAGCTCGCGCCGCGTCAGGAAGCGCGGCCAGCGGCGCTCCTGCCTCTGTGCGAAGAAGAAGTAGACGCTGACGACAAGCTCTTCGACGCTCTCCACCTGCGGCAGGACGCGGGAGAAGAACAGGTTCGGCACTACAGTGCCCAGACCGGAGCTGGCGAAGCCGCTGAAGGTGCGGTTCTCCTGTCCGGTCAGGGTCACGGCTCCTCCCACTCCTCCGGCTCCCGCACCAGCAGGTCCTCAAAGCGGGCGATCTTCTGGCGGAAGCGCATGTGATAGGTGCCCGTCGGCCCGTTGCGGTGCTTGGCGACGATGATCTGCGTGTCTTCCGCCGGGTAGGTCCTGCTGGGCTTGTCCCCGTGCAGCTTCTGCCACTCCTCCTTGCCCAGGTAGGCCGACTCTCGGTAGATGAACATCACGACATCGGCGTCCTGTTCGATGCTGCCGGACTCGCGCAGGTCGCTGAGCTGGGGCACGTGGGTGGCCCGGGCCTCCGGAGCGCGGGAAAGCTGCGAGCAGGCGATGACCGGCACGTCCAGATCGCGCGCCAGCTCCTTGAGCGACCGCGAGATATGGCTCACCTCTTGCACCCGGTTCTCATTGCGCAGCCCGGAGTGCATCAGCTGCAGATAATCGACAACGACCAGGTCCAACCCTCGCTCCATGTGTAGGCGGCGCGCCTTGGAGCGCATCTCCGCTACGGTCAGCGTCGCCGAGTCGTCGAAGTAGACGGGCAGCTCCGAGAGGACGCCGACGGCCTGCGATATCTTGGCCTCGTCGCGGTCTGAGTGGTGGCCGAACGCCAGGCGGGTGGAGTCCACGCCGGACTCCATGGCCAGCAGCCTCTGTACCAGCTGATCCGCCGCCATCTCCACCGAGAAGAAGGCGACGGTAGCGCTCTGGCGTTCCGCCGCGTTCTTGGCGAAGTTCAGCACCAGCGACGTCTTGCCCAGGCTGGGCCGCGCCGCCACTACGATCAGGTCACCCCGCTTTAGGCCGGGGGTCAGAAGTGTATCCAGGTCCATGAAGCCCGTGGTCACAGCTCGGGCCTGGCTGGCGACTGCGCCGGTGCCGGCCGCCGCCGAATCCCAGTAGCCGGTCAGCAGCTCTTTGATGTGCACGAAGTCGCGCAGCGTCTCGCCCTGGCGCACGGCGGCGACCAGGGTTTCGGCGCGGGCCAGGACGTCGGCCAGGTCGGCGCCGCCCTGGTACGCCATCTGGGCGATCCGGCCCGCCGCGTCGATCAGCCTCCGGTAGGTGGCGTCTCGCAGCACGATGCCGGCGTAGTGCCGGACACCGACAGAAGTGGGAAGCTCCGTGACCAAGCGGCTCAGGTAGGCCGCGCCTCCCGCTTCTTCCAGCCGCCCGCGCCGGGCCAGCTCATGGGCGACGGTGATCTGGTTCATGGACTCGCTGCGGTCCCAGAGGACGCGGCAGGCTTCGTAGACCCAGGCGTTCTTCTCGCGGAAGAAGTCCTCCGGTCCAAGCTTCAGGACATCTGGCTCGAGGATCGCTTCGGGGTCTACGAGGAGGGAGGCGATTACAGCCTCTTCCGCGTCTATATCGTGCGGAGGTAGCCTCTCCGCTCGCCCGGCCTCAACGACCATCTACCCTCACGCACTCCGTTCGCGCACACCCGCCGGGCCCCGCCCACGACTTCACGAGGCTGGCGGGTCAGTCTTGTTCGCCCGTTTCCTCCAGCAGCTCCTCGTCGACTGCAGCGGCCTCAGCCGCCTTCTCCACCTCTTGCGAGGCCTCAACCTCGGCTTCGGCTTCCGGCGGGGCTTCAGCCCCGGGGGCCTCGGCCTCCTCCGCGACCTCTTCGAGGCCGCCCAGGGGCTCCACATTCACGGTGATGGTAGCGTGCACGTTACGGGTCAGCTTCACCGTCACCTCGTGGGCGCCCAGCTCGCGGATCGGCTCGCGCAGGTCCACCTGCCGGTGCTCCAGCTCGATCTTGGTCGCCT
>JBGPMY010000091.1:0-7150 GCA_041487235.1 Dehalococcoidia bacterium | reverse complement strand
GGGGACGCCGTTGAGCTTGAACAGGTAGTCAGGGCGCTTGCTTTCCTGTACCGTGGTCTCGCGTTCAACATGGGAGCGGTCGTCCATCGGCCAGCCAACGGCGGCGAATAGCGGATCGATGAAGTTCGTGCGAACCTCGGTTTCCTGGTAGCGGCGGCGTTCGCGTTCGGGAAGCGCGTCGTACTTGAGCACCAGGTCGGATACGGTCTTTAGTTGCAGGTCGGAAAGCATGTTCGGATGCTAGTTTAGCGCAGGGAGTCAAGAGCTGGAAGGCGGACAGGCAAGGGCGAACGGGCGCGGCCCCTTCAGAACCAGCGCCAGAGCCAGAGGCGCTCGAAGCCGAGCTTGGCCCAGTGCCAGAAGGAGCTGGGGCCGCGCAGGGCCACCTCTGGGTCCGGCTCCGCGAAGAAGTGGCCGGTGGCGTAGGCCGCCTTGCTGCGGCTGGTCTCCAGGAAGCAGGCGCCCTGGCCGCCGTAGGCCCAAATCGGCTCGACCTCGTTGATCTGGGCCGCGATGTTGCGCGAGACCACCTCCGCCTCGCCGTGGGCGAAGACACCCGCCTTGGGCAGCGCCATGCCGTTGGCCAGCGGGATGGTGTTCACGTCGCCGATGGCGTAGACGTCCTCAAAGCGAGTGGCCAGCGTCTCGCGGTCCACGGGCACCCAGCCTCCCTCGGCGGCGAGGCCGGCCGCGACGAGGACGGGGGGCACGCGGTGCAGCGGCGTGGCGATCACCATATCGAACGGGGCATCCGCTGTGTCTCCGAATCGCAGCGTCTTGGAATCGTGGTCGATCTCCTTCAGCTTCGCTTTGGGCGTGTAGCCGATCTCCTGGCGCTCCAGCAGTTTGACCACGGCCTCGCCCACGGCTTCTCCGGCCACGGGCAGCGGCTGGCGCTCCGGCGTGAACAGCCCGATCTCCACCTGGCTGCGCATCCGTCTGCGGCGAAAGTAGTCGTCCAGGAGGAGGGCGCCCTCGTACGGCGCGGCGGGGCACTTGTAGGGCAGCGCGCTGACGACTACGGCGATGCGGCCTGCCGTGAACCGGGGCAGCTCCTCGCGCAGGCCCTCGGCGCCGTCCAGGTGGTAGTACGTCCAGGCCTTGCCGAGCCCGGGAATCTCGGCCGATGAGTACTCCGCTCCCAGGGCGATGATCAGGTAGTCGTACGGCGTCTCTTGCTCGCCGAGTTGAACCTTCTTGTCTGCGAAGTCGAGGCCGGTGACGTCGCCGGTGATTACCTCTATCCCTTTGCGACGCAGGCTAGCCAGGTGCCGGCTGATGCGGCGCGCGCTTCTTCGGCCCAGCATCACAGCGGTGTAGGAGGGAGCGAAGGAGTACACCGGACTGCGCTCCACCAGCACGACTCGATGCTCCTTACCCAGCGTGCGCCGCAGCCGGTTAGCGGCCACCAGCCCGCCGCTGCCGCCGCCCAGGATGACTACCGTCTTGCCAGCCATATGGAACGACTTTACTGCAGACCGATGAGCTTATCCAGCCCCAGCACCAGCTCGTTGCGCTTCATCACCTCGCGGATAGCCAGCACGACTCCCGGGATGAACGACTCGCGGCTGATGGTGTCGTGCCGGATGGTCAGCGTCTGGCCGAGGCCGCCTAGCACCACCTCCTGGTGGGCGACGAGGCCGGGCAGACGCACGCTGTGGATGGTGACGCCGGCGATCTCGCCGCCGCGGGTGCCGGGCAGGTTCTCCGTCTCCGTCTGCGGCCGCACGAACGGCGCTTGGCGGGCCTCGGCCATCGCCTTGGCGGTGGCGATCGCCGTGCCGGAAGGGGCGTCCACCTTGGCGTCGTGGTGCATCTCGATGATCTCAGCGCTATCGAAAAAGCGGCCGGCGATGGCTGCCATGTGCTGCATGAGCACGGCGCCGAGGGCGAAGTTGGCGGCGACGACGGCGCCGACGCCGCGCTTGCGGCACTCCTGCTCCAACTCCCGCAGGAAGGCATCAGAGAGGCCAGAAGTGCCGATGACGAGGCGGGCGCCGGCTGCCAGCGCTTCTCGCGCCAACCCCGGCGTCCACTCGGCATGGGTGAAGTCGACGATAACGTCGGGGCGAGTGCGCGTGATGAGCGAGCTAGGGCTGGCGCCGAAGGGGACGAGGCCGGAGCCGTCCGGCAGCGGGATGGAGTCCTCTTTGGCGAACAGGTCGACGACGCCGACGGGTTCCAGGTCCGCCTCGCGACAGGCGGCAGCCAGGACTTCGTGTCCCATCCTGCCGCTGCCGCTGACCAGGACCTTTATGGGCATTGCAGACTCCGCCTTAGGCGGACGCTCCGCTACCAGCGCTTCATGGGCGCGGGGGGTGGAGGCGGCGGTGGTGATCCGGGCTCGCGGCGGAAGCCGGTGTCGCCGCCACCGGGACGTTGAATGTCGGGGCCGCGCCGGAAACCACCGCGCTGCGGGGGCCGGCCGCCTCCACCGAAGCCGCCACCTCCGCCACGGGGCCGGCCGCCGTTGCCGCCACCGCCACCGCCGGGGCGACCGCCACGGTCGCGCCCACCGCGGTCGAAGTCGCGCCGGGGCCCGCCCGGGCCGCCACGGGAATCGCGACCCGCCCGCGACGCCTGCTGGTCACGCTGGGAGGCCTCGCGTGCCTGTTCGACGGTCAGGCCTTCCAGAACGGCCCGCCGCGACAGGTTGACGCGGCCCATGGAGTCTACTTCGATCACCATTACCATGATCTCGTCGCCGATCTTGACGACATCTTCCGGTCGCCCCGCGGCGACGTCTGCCAGATCTTCCAGGCGCACCAGGCCGTCCTTGCCGGGCAGGATCTCCACGAAGGCGCCGAAGTTGGTGAGACGGGATACGGTGCCGGTGTAGGTTTCGCCCACCTCCACGTCCTTGGTCAGCCCCTCGATGATGCTGATCGCCTTCTGGGCCATCTCCTCGCTGGGCGAACCAACGAACACCGTACCGTCGTCCTCGATATCGATGGAGCAGTGCGTCTCCTCGATGATGGAGCGGATCACGCGTCCGCCGGGGCCGATGACCATGCCGATCTTCGCCTGCGGAATGGTGATCCGGTACATGCGCGGCGCGTAAGGCGAGAGCTCTGTTCTGGCTGCGGGGATGGCTTCCAGCATCTTGCCCAGGATGAACAGCCGGGCCTCGCGGGCCTGCTCCAACGCCTGCTCCATGATCTCGTAGGTGATGCCCTTGGTCTTGATGTCCATCTGGAGGGCCGTGATGCCGGAGGCCGTGCCCGCCACCTTGAAGTCCATGTCTCCAAAGTTGTCTTCCATGCCGGCGATGTCCGTGAGCACGCGATAGCCGTCATCGCCTTTGATGAGCCCCATGGCGACGCCCGCCACGGGCGCCTTGATGGGGACGCCGGCGTCCATCAGGGCCAGGGTGCTGCCGCAAGCGCTGGCCATTGACGTGCTGCCGTTGCTGGAGAGCACCTCGGAAACCAGCCTGATCGTGTAGGGGAACTCCTCCTCGTCCGGGATCAGGGGAAGTAGGGCCCGCTCCGCCAGGGCGCCGTGACCGGTGTCGCGGCGGCTGGGGCCGCGCATGGGTCGCGTCTCGCCCACGGAGAAAGGCGGGAAGTTGTAGTGGTGAATGAAGCGTCGGGTCTCCTCCGGCTCCAGGCCGTCGAGCCGCTGCTGCTCCCCCATGGAGCCGAGGGTGGCGATCGTAAGGACCTGGGTCTCGCCGCGGGTGAAGAGGCCGGAGCCATGCGTGCGGGGCAACAGCGCCACCTCGGCGCTGATAGGCCGGATATCGGTGGGCTGGCGGCCGTCCGGGCGCACGCCCTCTCCCAGGATGCGGCCGCGCACCATCGCCTTCAGGTGGTCTCGCAGCGCGTCTTTCAGCTGTTCCGGCGGATAGCTCTGGCCCAGCGCTTCCAACACCTCTTCACGTGCCTGGCTCATCGCCTCCGACCGCTCGTCCTTGGCGGCCGCCACCAAGTCCCAGCTTCGGGAGCCCGCGAAATCGACGACGGCCTGCCGAACCACATCTGGTATCTCCGCCGCCTGAAACGTGCGTTTCGGCTTGCCGATGCGCCGCACCATCTCGTCCTGAAGGTCGATGATCTGCACGTTGACGTCCTGCGCCACCCTGAGCGCTTCCAGCATTACCGACTCCGGCACTTCGTTGGCGCCCGCTTCCACCATGACGACCGCGTCCCGCGTGCCGGCGACGACGATGTCCAGGGAGCTGTCCTTGAGTTGGGCGAAGGTGGGGTTGACGACGAACTGGTCTTCTATGAAGCCCACTCGTGTGGCGGAGACCGGCCCGTCGAAGGGGATGTCGGATATTGATAGGGCGGCGGAGGCGCCGATGATGGAGAGGATATCGGGGTCATTCTCCTGGTCGGCGGAGAGGGTGGTGATAATGATCTGCACGTCGTTGCGCACGCCCTTTGGGAAAAGGGGGCGCAGCGGCCTGTCCGTCAGGCGCGCCGTGAGGATGCCGGAGGTGCTGGGCCGGCCTTCGCGGCGGAACCAGCCGCCGGGGATCTTGCCGGCGGCGTACAGCCGCTCCTCGTAGTCCACCGTCAGCGGGAAGAAGTCGATCCCCTCCCGCGGCTCGTCGCTCATGCACGCGGTCACCAGGATCACCGTGTCACCGTAGCGGACAATGGCCGCGCCGTTGGCCAGCCCGGCTACCTTCCCCACCTCCATGCTCAGGGTGCTTCCCCCGACCTCGCGCTCGAAAACTTCTGCCATTAGGAACAGTCCTCCAATACTTGTACGTGCGCATCTATGTGCGCCGGGAATGGGTGGGAGTCTTCAGAGCTCCACCGGATGTTGGATTTGTTATGCCTGTTTGGGAGATACGTTATGAGATTCCTTTGGCCCGTGGCCACGCTAGCTGAGGTATCTCAGCGCGCATTACCTACCAGGGTCTGTATAGAGTGAGGCCGCCGCGAAGCTACTTGCGGAGGCCCAAACTAGCGATTAGCGCCTTGTACCGCGCCGGCTCTGACCGGCTGAGGTAGCGTAGGAGCCCGCGCCGCTGTCCCACGAGCTTCATAAGCCCGCGCTGGGAGTGATGGTCCTTGCGGTGAAGCCGAAGGTGATCCGTTAGCTGGCGGATGCGCTCTGTGATCAGCGCCACCTGCACGTCCGTAGAACCGGTGTCGGTCGGGTGCAATCTTAGGCCGACCGTCAGTTCTTCCTTTTGTTCCTTCGTCAGCATCCTTTGCGCGGCTCGCCTAATCCTCTCCTGGCAGATCCTTCAGGCAGAGTATAGCACACGCTCCCTTGCCGCGACAATGAACGCTATACTGGCCCCAGATGTGTTATCCGGCGCCGCCGTCCGAATCGTCCTGATGCCCAGGGTCGCCATCGTAACCGATAGCTCCGCTTGCCTGCCGCCGGAACTCGTGGAACAGTACCACATCATCGTCGTCCCCCTTGCCTTCCTGTTCGACGGTGAGCTGTCCCACGATGGCGAGCTCAGCAGCCACGAGTTCTATGAGCGGCTGAAGGTGGCCCGACGATTTCCATCCACTACGTCACCAGCGCCGGGTGAGTTCCTGGACGCCTTCCGGCGCGCCCGCGAGGAAGGCGCGGGGTCCGTCCTCTGCCTGACCCTTTCGGCCGCCTATAGCGGCACGCACAGCGCCGCCGTCAGCGCCGCTGAGCTGGCCGGCCAGGAGCTGACGGACGTGGAGGTGCGCGTGGTGGACACGGGTGGCATCGCCATGAGCCATGGGTTCGCCGTGCTGGCGGCGGCCAGAGCGGTGGAGAGCCGGGCTACGCTGGACGAAGCAACGAACGCGGCCCAGACCATCGGCTCCCGGGCGGAGCTGGTGGGCGCCCTGGACACGATGCGCTATCTGGCGAAGGGTGGGCGCGTCCCCTGGATCGCGCACTGGGCGGCTTCCCTGCTCCGCGTCAAGCCGATCCTGGTGGCCAGGGGCGAGCGAGTCGGCGGTGTCGGTCGCGCGCGCACCATGCGCGGAGCCAGCGATCAGTTGTTGCGCCATCTGGAGGGAAGGGATCGCCTTGGATGCGACCTGCACGTGGCCGTGATGCACGCCGACGCACCGGAGAGGGCCAGGGAGCTGGCCCTGCGGGTGCAAGAGCGCATCTCTCCCGCCGAGCTGATCGTCACGGAGTTCACGAGCGTCATGGGTATACACACGGGGCCCGGCTTTCTGGGGCTGGCGTTCTATTCGAGCGAGCCGCTGCCGCAGTCCGCACCGATCCTTCCCTGGAAGGACGGCCGGTCCAATCAGCTAGAGAGGGACGTGCGCGCGCTTGAAGTTGCGGTCGGGGAGCTGCCGCAGCCGGGAGAGCGGCCGGCGCTTATCGTCCTCAGCGGCCTGCCGGCCAGCGGCAAGTCGCATCTCTCGCGGGAACTGCGCCGCCGCCGCCCCCTCGCTCTTCTGGAGAGCGATGCGCTGCGCAAGGCCCTGTTCAAGAAGCCGAAGTACACCCAGAGCGAAAGCGCCCGCCTGTTCGCGGCCTGTCATGTCTTGCTGGAGCGGCTGCTGGCGCGCGGCGTGTCAGTGGTGCTGGACGCGACCAATCTGAAAGAGATACACCGACGGCCCCTGTACCGCATCGCGGAGGAGCAGGGCGCCCGGCTGGTGCTGGTGCAGGTGAAGGCGCCGCCGGCGGTCATCAGAGGGCGTCTGGACGCCCGGTCCTTCCAGGGAAGGAGCGGGAACCCGTGGGATCAGTCGGAGGCCGGGCACGATGTGTATGAGAAGATGAGGGAGGAAGCGGAGCCGCTCCAGCGGGAGCACTTGGTCGTCGATACGTCGGTGGAGATCGGCCGAGCAGTGGAGAAGATATTGCGGGAACTCCGGCAGGTGAAGACGTGAGCCGCGGGGGTAGACGCGGCCGGAGCGGCGCCGGCCGTTCCGGCGGGCTTCGTCTGCGGCACCCGCTCCTTTGGCTGGGGGCGTTGAGTTGCGTCGCCGTGCTGATCGGGGCCGCGTTCGCGCTCGGCGTCTTTGGCGGCGGCGATAATAAACCCGATTACCCCTACCCGGTGCAGACTTTCGACGACCTTGGTCGAACACACCTGGCGGTGGGAGAAACGTACGACCAGTACAACAGCAATCCGCCCACCTCTGGGCCCCACGCGCCCGTGCCGGCGCCCTGGGGTAGTTCCGATGCAGAGCTGCCGAAAGAGGTGCCCGTTCACAATATGGAGCACGGCGGCGTCGTT
>JBGPMY010000090.1:0-7218 GCA_041487235.1 Dehalococcoidia bacterium | reverse complement strand
CGATGTTCTGGCGCACTTCGCTGTCGTCGACAGAGCGTTCCAGGAGCCTCAGCCGAACGAGGATGGAGGTGAGAGACTGGGCCGTGTCGTCGTGCAGCTCGCGGGCGATGCGCTTGCGTTCCGCCTCGTGCGCCCCAAGCACCTGCGAGGAAAGCTGCTGCAGGCGCGAATGGTACTCCCTGGCTTCCACAATCGCCCGCTCCAAGTCGCCCAGCACCCTCCCCACGAAGGCTGAGTTCTGGCAGGTGGCGCAGGCTTCGGGCGCCAGAGGGACGTCCAGCGAAAGGACATTCCGAGTGTTGGCGCGGAGGGGGATGGCGGCGGCGGCCAGGGAAGACTCTGGGCGACTGAGAAGGCTGACCAGCGACGCGTTTAGAAGCGCCACGGACTGCTCGTCGAATCGAAAGCGCTCGCCATCATCGGCCGGATAGGAGCGGATGAGGCCACTGGCGACGAGTGCCCGGAGATGCCGGCGGGCCTGGGCCGGCTCAATGCGCAGCTCTTTGGCGATCTCTGAAGCAGCGCTGGCGCCTGATCCCAGGGCGCTCAAGATCCCCAACCGCAAGGGGTGGCTGATGGCGCCGAGGGTCTGAGCCAGGTCGTGAGACGGCGGCAGGGGGTTGACGATCGCATCCGCCGACGTTGTTACCACTTTAGGCTGCCTCTGCTGCTCCAAGGCCGATTATAGCACCCGGCGTTGGCAGCGGTGGGGCAAAACCGCACGCGCAGTCTAACCTTGCCCGACAGACAGCGCGCCCCCGACAGCGGAAGCTGGATGAGGACGAGACGACATGAGAAGTCCGACCCGAAATCCGCCACCCGGTGCGGGGCGCGATGCGCCGATACGCGTCCTCATCGCGGACAGGAGTGGTCACTTCCGCGAGACCTTGCGGCGCGTTCTGGCCCAGCGCACCAACTGCGAGTTCGTGGGAGAGGCAGCCACGCTTGCCGAGGCCGTCCTCCTGGCCACCGAGGCGGATCCGAATATCGTGCTCCTGGACTTCGATCTCGTGGTTAACGAGAGCGCGGCGCGGCTGCGTCGTCTGGCGCAGGCCTTCCCCTCGTTACAGGTCATTGTGCTGCTCGCCGATTATTCGGACGAGTACCGGCAGGCTGTTCGCGATCGCTGGGGCTACCAGTGCGTAGCCAAAGACCGTGTAGAGGAGCAGTTGGGCCGCCTCGTCGCCTTCGGTAAGCCGGCCGTGGCCTGAGGCCCGACGCGTCTGCGTGTCAAGCGCGCGCTGCAGTGGCCGTCTAGAGATCCTTCATGGCAGAGGCCACCCACGTCCTCGCCGCCACCATTGACGGCAGCCCGATTGTGGTCAGCGATAGGAGTACCACGTGATCTATCTCCGCCTCCGTGACCCCAGCCTCCCTGGCCTGCCAAGTGTGAGAGCGGACCGCTCCCTCCAGTCGAGCGCCTACGGAGATCGCAAGCTTCACCAAGCGGCGGGTGTGTTCGTCTAACGGGCCGGAGCCGTGGGTTGCTTCGGCCAGCGCCTCATACGCTTGCTGGACCGTAGGGTAGTCTCGGGCCAGTTTCTGGAAGGGCTCGGGCAGCTGTCTCATAGTCGCGCCTCCTCCTTGGGGCAGACTGGCCTGCCAGCCGACAGGCAGGTGGCAGGCAGCCCAATTCTAGTGCGAAACCGCGGCCACGCGCGAGCCTCTAACCCCAGCTCCCGGCCGCGCTAGTTCTGCTGGTACGGCGGCTTACCCTTGGGCCAGTTCGTGTCCACCTCTCGCGAATACACTTCGTACAGCACGTTCACCAGGTCGGCGTGGCGGATTAGGACGCGCATGTCCCCGGTGATCTTAATCGTGCCCTTGAGGCCGGCTTGCACGGGGTCGACGAGGCCAGCCGCAACTCCTTCGAAGACCGTGGCCGGCAGCTCGAAGATGAAGTCGAACTCCTTCCGAGGAGGGGCCTCCGCGACCTCGAAGTAGCTGGTGCACTTGCCGTTGTCCAGGTGCACGATGAAGAACCGCTCGGCGCCGTCTCCCAGGTAGGGCGAGAGCGCCTCCCCTCTAAGTTCGGCCAGCACTTTGTACTTCCCTGGGGGAGCGTTCTTCTCCACCTCTGGGTTGTGGTTCAGCAGTTCCTTGAGCTCGTCGTACCATTCCTTTGTGTAAATCGCAGCCATGATCTTCACCCTTCTAGTAGATGCGGTCCTCTCTCTGCCAGACCTTGGGCAGATCGTAGTCATCGGCGATGACCTTGAAGGCGTTGTAGCCGGGAGCAGCGCTGAGGCCACCGCCGCCGGCGGACGCCCCGCACATGTAAAGCCCCTCGATCTCCGTGCGATAAATGTGGGCGCGCGGCACCCCCAGCACCATCGCCCCCGGACGCCCGTGTGAGAAGTCGCCCTCCGGCATACCGATCTTCTTCTCGATGTCGAAGGGCACGTACAGCTTGTGGGCTATGACGTTCTCCCGGGTCATGTTGGGCGCGTACTTCACCCACAGGTCCAGGAAGCGGTTGTTGTAGGTCGCCCGTACCTCGTCCCATTCGGCAGGCGTCAGGGCGGATGCCTTGGGGAAGAAGAACCAGCCGTTCATGGCGTGCTTGCCGGGCGGCGCCTGGCTGGGATCCCACAGCGTGTTGACCCAGGTGCCGGCCCCAGGCGTCTCCGGCACGCGGCTGCCGTAGGCCTGCAGGATGTACTCCGACACCTCATGGTGGTTCTCGAAGCCCACGATGGTGTAGAAGCAGCGGTTGATTTCAGCGTCGTGGCTCGCGGACTTGTAGTCGGGCGGGCTGTGCAGCGCGAAGGAAGGCGTGCCCAGCACGTGCTCCGGCCCGTAGTGCCAGTTGGCCAGCCGCTCTTTGCGGAAGAGGGACAGCTTGTCCCAGCCCAGCATCTCCATGAACGTGGTCTTGGGGTCGGCATTGGAGGCGACGATCTTGGCCGCGATCTCGCGCCCGTCCTTCAGCCGAACGCCGGTGGTGTGGCCGTTGCTGGTTAGGATGCTCGTGACCGGGCTGTTGTAGCGCAGGTCCACCCCTTGGTGCAGGCAGGCGCTGGCCATGGCGTGGCCCAGCGTGTGCGTTCCGCCCACGGACATGTAGTGGATGCCGCAGAGCCAGAAGACGGAGATGATGAAGCCCACGCCGTTGCCCGAATGCAGGTTGGACCCCCACTCGATGCACTGGCGATAGAGGACAGCCCGCAGCTCCGTCGACTCGAACAGGTCGTCGATCAAGACCTTGGGCGACTTCTGGAGCTCGCCCAGCTTGAAACCCAGGCTCAGCCACAGCTCGAACAGCTTGCCGGCGATGGCGCCCGGCGCCTCTTCCCGCGACTCGTCGGGAGGCGGCGTGTAGAGGAGGGCGGCCAGATACTTATCATTGGCCAGCACCTTGCGCCGGATCTCGTTGAACACCTCGGCGTCGTGCTTGGAGAAGCGGGCGATGCTGCGGTATGTCCGGTCTTCCAACTCTGGCGTGTAGATGATGAGCGGCGGCCGCCCGTCGGCGAAGGCGATGCCCACCTGGGCTTCCGGCTTGATCATGCGCGCGCCGAAGCTGGGCAGGTCGAAGTCGTGGTAGAAGGGCATGTAGTCGATGAACTCCATGTACTGGGCGTGCAGGTTGTGCCAGAAGCCCGGCACAGTGACCTCTTCCGTGTGCGCGCCTCCCGCTTCTTCGTGGCGCCGCTCAAAGACTCCAACCTTGAGGCCGGCGCGGGCGAGGTAGGCCGCGGTACACAGCCCGTTGTGCCCGCCTCCGATGATAACCGCGTCGTAACTGGCGTCTGGCATCTCAGACCTCCCTCATTTTGTCAGGTAGACGACCGCCACTCCGGCCGCGAGGACGGCGGCCGTGGCTGCGGCCGCCAGGGCATACTGCCGCCCGCGCTGAACTGCTCCCTCCGGCGGCGGCAGCTTCATCAGGTTGTGTACGTGGAACGGAAACAACGGCCGGCGTAGGCTGGAACGCACTCGCAGGTGGCCCCGCAGGTGCTCCAGCAGCGGGTGCGATTCCCCCTGCAGCAGCCGGACCAGCGAGCGGTAAGGCCCGACGATGGACGCGTCCAGCGGCGCTCTCTCTCCGTCCCAGATCACTACTTCAGCGCCCCTGAACTCGATCGTGGCGCTGGCCTCGTGGTCCGATGCCGTCATGGCGATGCGCCCGTGCAGGCGGAACGCCTGCCGCCGCTTGCGCTCGAACTCAGCCAGGTCCTGCTCGAGGTACTGGTACACGATGTTAGCCAGCCCGCTCTCGGCCCCGTTGGC
The DNA here is from genome assembly GCA_041487235.1 of Dehalococcoidia bacterium. Taxonomy (GTDB): domain Bacteria; phylum Chloroflexota; class Dehalococcoidia; order SM23-28-2; family RBG-16-64-32; genus JBGPMY01. Next base: position 2,985 of record JBGPMY010000090.1, on the reverse strand, counting down.
CAGGCGGACTTGCACGGGCGGCGCGCTCAAAGTCATTACCTCCACCAGCGCTCCAGTCCGTGATCGTCAGCGATGACTTGCAGCGCGTTGAAGGCGGGGGCGAAGGTGACGAAACCGTGGGGGTGCTGCGTGGCCCCGCACATGTACAGATTTTCGATGGGCGTCTTGTACTGGGCGAGCTCCGGGAACGGGCGCTGGTCCAGCATGTTGTCCAGGTCTATCAGCCCGCCCATCCAGTCGCCCTGGACCATGTTGGGGATGCGCCTGGCGATGTCCAGCGGTGTGTAGGTGGCCCACTCCAGGATCGCCCCGTTTTTCAGGTTGGGCGCGGCCTCCTGCCACTTCTCGATGCAGCGGCGGCCGTAGCCTTCGGCCATCTCGTCCCAGGCTTCGGCGCCGCCCGTGGCCAGGTTGTAAGGAGCGAAGTGCCGGATCAGGCCGGTGTAGTAGCCGTCGGGGGCGTCCGTCGGATCGAACAGGGAGTTCACGGCGCAGTTGGGCCTGGGGTCCGGCAACCGGCCGGCGCGCACGTCCTGCCAGTGCTTGTTGATCGCCGCCGGGCTGTCATACCCTACGTTGACGACCCAGGCCTCGTTGACGTCTGGGTCGAACTCCGCCGCCTTGTACTCGGGTCGACGCGTCATCGCCAGGTGCACGCTGAAGAACGACCAGTCCATGTGCGGGAAGCGCTCCACTTCCTCGACGAACCCGCCGGTCAGCAGGCTGCGATCGACCATCTTCAGGAACGTCTGCTCCAGGTTGATGGAGCTGGCGACCAGCCGGCGGGCGCGCGCGATGCTACCATCCTCCAGCTTCACGCCGACCGCCTTTCCGTCCTCCACCAGGATCTGGTCGACCCCGTGGTTGAGGAAGACGCGACCTCCGGCCTGGGCGAACGACTCCCAGATGGCGTGGGCCAGCGCGTGCGAACCACCGATGCACAGGTGCCAGTTATCGATCTTGCCCACCAGCAGCGGGAAGGAGACGGCCAGCCCTTTGCGGTCTGTGGAGTAGCCCGCCACGGAGGCGTGGAAGGCCAGGTGCGCCTTCACCTTCTCGTTCTCGAAGTGCTGGTCCAGGAACTCGTTGATGCTCATCCGCCGCAGGTGCACGCTCAGGAATTCGGTCTTGTCCTCGAGCCCCCAGGAGACGAGCGCCTTGGTGATGTCGCGCATGGAGATGGGCGGCGTGTACATGAGCGTCAGCAGGATCAGGTCCAGGTAGCCCTTGGTCTCCTCGTACAGCCGGCGGAACGTCTCCGCGTCCTTTCCCGAGAAGCGGGCGATGGAGGCGCAGGTCTTATCGAGGTCGGTATGCACCGTGAGGGCGGTGCCGTCGCTGAAGACGGACGCCATCTGGACGGGAGGCCTGACGTAGCGCAGCCCGTGCTTGGTCAGATCGAGATGATCGTAGACTGGGCACACGCCGACGAGCGTGTGGTAGTTGCAATGGACGTTGTGCAGGAAGCCCGGCCTCGTCAGCTCCTCCGTGCAGAGGCCGCCGCCCTCTTCGGCCCGTTTCTCGAAGATCGCCACGTCCCAGCCGCTCTTGGCCAGGTAGGCGCCCAGCGCCATGCCGTTGTGGCCGGCGCCGATGATCACTGCGTCATAGGTAGCATCTGGCATGAGACGCTCCTTCTCTTGCTTCAGGTAGGGGCGGCGCTCACATCCCCGTGCCCCGCCTCGGTATCAGTGTCGTGACGCCCAGGCGGGCGTGTCTATCGGGCAATCTACGGGGTTTGCTGTAAGGCTTCTCCCTACAGTCGTTTTACTGGCACTGCCCGATAGACGCGCCTCTGGACTGGGCACAGACTGAGCTTGTGGTAACCGTCAAGCGTCTCTCCACCGCAGGTTCACCTTTGCTCGACCCAGCCGCCTCCGAATGGCGATCGGTCCCGTTGCAGCCGCTGGCGCTGCAAGCCACGCCGCTTATCGCCCAGCCCTCCGCCTACGTCCAGGCCTCCTGGCGCGACCGGCCTCACGGCCTGATCGACAGCGTAAACGTACAGGCGGCGCACGACGGTTCAGAGGTGTTCTTCCGCCTGAGTTGGCGGGACGGGACGAGAGACGACGCCATCTCCGACACCGATCGCTTCACGGACGCGGCGGCCGTCCTCTTCCCGGCCAAGGGCGGCGACGCGCCACTGACCAGCATGGGCTCGCCGGACCAGCCTGTTTACGCCTGGTACTGGCGCCCCGACTTCGAGGAGCCGGTCAGCGTCACGGCCCAGGGTCTCGGCACCACGGTGCGCCATCAGGAGGCCGGACTGCGTGCTCGGGCCAGTTTCGAGGACGGCGGCTGGAAGGTGGTTCTGTCACGCCGGCTATCGTCTCACTCTAGCGGCGTTGCGGCGCTGTTGCCGGGTAAGACCGGGAAGGTGGCCTTCGCCGTCTGGCAGGGCGCCAACAGCGAGCGCGGCGGGCTGAAGGCCGTGACGATGGAGTGGCAGCCTCTGGAGATCGAGGGCTGATCCCGTGCGAGTCGAACCGCCCAAAGTGAAGCGCCAACTGGCGGCTGTGTTCGATATGAACAAGTGCCTGGGCTGCCAGACGTGCACCATAGCCTGCAAGACCCTGTGGACGGACGAAGAGGGGATGGAGTACATGTGGTGGAACATCGTCTCCACCATGCCGGGCCAGGGGACGCCCCGCGGCTGGCAACAGCTGGGCGGCGGCTTCCGCGAGGGAGAGGCGCAGCCCAGCCGCCTACCCACCGTTCGGGAGTTTGGGCAGGCCTGGGAGTTCAACTACGAGGATGTCTTCTACAGCGGGCAGGGGGTGAACAACTACCTGCAGCCCAAGAGCGGGGACGATAACTGGGGTGCCCTGTGGGACGAAGACGAGGCCAGCGGCGATTATCCCAACTCCTACTTCTTCTACCTGCAGATGATCTGCATGCACTGCACCAACCCCGCCTGCCTGGCCGCCTGTCCCCGGCAGGCGATCTATAAGCGGGTGGACGATGGGATCGTCCTCATCGACCAGG
>JBGPMY010000089.1:0-7235 GCA_041487235.1 Dehalococcoidia bacterium | reverse complement strand
GTCTCGCCGCTGCGGTGGGAGATCACGCACGTCCAGCCGGCCCGACGCGCCTCGTCGATGGCGGCCAGCGTCTCGGTGAGCGTGCCGATCTGGTTGAGCTTGATGAGCACGGAGTTGGCGGCCTCCTCGCGAATGCCGCGGCGGATGCGCTCCACGTTGGTGACGAAGATGTCGTCGCCCACCAGCTGGAGGCGGGAGCCCAGACGGGCGGTGAGCGAGCGCCAGCCATCCCAGTCCTCCTGCGCCATCCCGTCCTCGATGGAGACGATCGGATAGCGGCGGGCCCAGTCGGCCCAGAGGTCGATCAGCTCCTCCGGTCGCAGCGTCCGTCCCTCCTGGGCGAGCACGTACCGTCCCTCGACCTCCAGTTCCGAGGTGGCGGGATCGAGGGCGATGGCGATATCGTCGCCCGGTCGGTAGCCCGCCCGCTCGATCGCCTGCATGATGAGATCGATGGCGGCGTCGTTGCGAGGGAGCGGTGGCGCGAAGCCCCCCTCGTCGCCCACCGTCGTCGGCAGTCCCTGCTCGTGCAGGATGCGGGCGAGGGTGTGGTAGACCTCGACGCTCATGCGCAGAGCCTCGGCGAAGCTGGGCGCGCCTACGGGCGCGATCATGAACTCCTGGAAGTCCGTGGAGCCTGCTGCGTGCTTACCGCCGTTGAGGATGTTGAATAGGGGCAGCGGCAGCAACGACGCGCCATCGCCGCCGAGGTAACGGTAGAGGGGAACGCCGGCGGCGGCCGCGGCAGCATGAGCGACGGCGAGGGAAACGCCCAGCGTGGCGTTGGCGCCCAGTCGCGACTTGTTGGGCGTGCCGTCCAGCTCCAGGAGGGCCTCATCGAGCGGTTTCTGGTCGTCGGCGCGCATGCCGGCGACTTTTGGAGCGATGACGTCGTTCACGTTGGCGATGGCCTTGAGGACGCCCTTGCCGCCGTAGCGCGACTTGTCCCCGTCCCGCAGCTCGATCGCCTCGTAGATGCCGGTGGAGGCGCCGGAGGGCACCTTCGCCGAGCCGCTGGCGCCGTTCGCCAGAGTCACTTCAACCTCGATAGTCGGGTTGCCGCGCGAGTCCAGGATCTCGCGTGCTCGGACGGCGGCGATGGCTGTGGAAGTCATAGTCACTTTGCGGCCGCCTCGCGGCGACGCTCGGCCAGAGCGATCGCCTTGTCGACGGCTTCGGCGGCGTCGCCGGCGCGAACGATGCGGTCGCCGTCGTGGCCGTGGTAGGCGAAGTCCCAGGTGTCCAGGCCGACCAGAGGAACTTCGTGGATCAGGGCGTAGGCGATCTCGCTGAGGGTGCCGTAGGAGCCGTCGATGGCGATGACGGCCTCGCCGCTGAGGACGACCACCGCGTTGCGGGCGTAGCCGAGCCCGGTGAAGACGGCGAACTCCACGTACTGGTTGGGCGGCGTTTCGCTGGCGCTGCGGCCGGGCAGGATGCCGATGGTGTGGCCGCCGGCGGAGCGGGCGCCGCGACAGGCGGCCTCCATGACGCCGCCGCCGCCCCCGCAGACCACGGTGACGCCGCGTCGAGCCAGCTCACGGCCCACCTCTTCGGCTGCGGCGAGAGCCTCAGCGGGGGCGCTCTCGCCGCCGATAACGGAGATCATCATGGGAGTAAATGATAGCAGCGGAGGCTGGCAGGGTCACCGTCGTAGATGACGGGTGGTAGACGGGCGTCTTCGACTGCGCCGTGGGAGCGATCGCGAGCACCCTGACCCACCGCGCTTCCCTCCCCAGATTCCCCTTCGACTGCGCTCAGGGCAGGCTTCGCGTCTAACGTTGTCGCGGTTAGCGGTCGTCGTCGGCGCTCAGAATGACATGCCCCCGTCATCCTGAGCCGAGAGGGGAGGAAAGAGCGGGCGTGGAGGGCGAAGGATCTGGCGCTGGGACACAGCAGGGCGCTCCTACGGCGCCGCAAGCGTCCAGTGGTAAGCGGCCGTCTCAGCGGTGCCATCCGTGACGCCGGAGACGACGATGGTGGCCGGACCGTCGATGGTGATCTGGGCGCGGTTGGATGCGTCCAGGGGGATGCGCGTGACCTGCGGCGGCTGACCGCGCACGATCTTCTGCACGATGAACTGCTGGCGCATCGGCCCGTCGATTCGCTGGAAGCCTTCGCCCTGCCAGCCGCCATCGCTGTCGGCGCTGTCCGCGAAGCCCAGCTCAGGGATCGAGATGTCATCGACGGCGAATCCGGTGAGGCTCGTGGCGTCGTCGGTGATGTATTCGAAGCGCAGGAGCACCTTGCTTCCCGCGAACTGGCTGAGATCGACCTCCTCGTCCAGCCAGCCGTCGCTATGACCGGTGTAGCCGGGGCCGTAGGCCAGGTCGAGGGGGTTGTAGTCCGTCGTGTTCCTGCCGGGGAGCGTGCGCCAGGAGCGGCCGCCGTCCGCTGATGCCTCGACATACGCGTAGTCCCAGCTGCGTTCGGTATCGAACCAGGTGGAGAAGCGCAGCGTCGCCCGGTGCAGCCCGGTGAGATCGAACTCTCGCGTCAGACGGCTGTCGATGCCGTCGCCGCGACCGGACCACCAGAAGGCTTGTCCGGAGCCAGCAGAAGGAGGAACGTCACGCTGCGGAACCCCGATGGACGTATCGTCAGAGCCGTCAAAGGTGAAGACGCCTCCGCCGGGGGGTGACTCGATCTCCAGGTAGTCCGCCGCAAACTGGTGGACACTGCCGTCGCCTTCGCCCGGCTGCCCGATGGTGGTGACCGTCTGCACGCGCGCATCTACGCCTCTGTGGGAGTAGGGGCCGCTCTCCTCATCCAGGTAGTTGGCCACGGTCCAGTCGGCGAAGACGTCCGTGAAGCTCGTGTTGAAGGGCGCGAGGTAGGCGTTTACGCCGGCGATGCCGTCCGCCTGTATCCGCAACAGCTCGCGGGCGTGGTCGCGGCCGCCGAAACGGTCCAGGAGGTAGCCGAAGAAGAGCTCAGAGGCGGCGTAGTGGACGCCCGTTTCGCCCAGCTCAGGCCAGAAGTTGAGCTGGGTGTCCGGCGACGTCAGAAACGACTCCAGCCAGTTGGAGCCGCCGCCGACGAGTTCGGCTGCCGCCTGGGAGAGCCCTTCGTTGACCCAGGCCTCTTCGTCAGGGTCGGCGTTCCAGTGCACCATGTGCTGGAGCTCGTGGGCGACGAGAGCATTGTAGGCCGTCGCGGAGGAGCTTAGGCTGCTGGCGTCCAGGTAGAGTGCCTCGCGTTCGTTGCTGTTGGCGACGACGGCCCGGGGGTACTCGTCGGAGCCGTCGTAGTAGCCGCCGGCGCCGCTGAGGCCGGCGTGCACGATCGTGATGCGAGGATCGGAGTCGACGCCCGGTGTCCACTCGCGCCCGAAGGCCGCCGTCACCTTCGGGTAGACCTGCGACTCGAAGTCGGCGCCGATGCGCTGCAGGGCGGCCTCCGAGTAGGAGCGGCCGTCCTCCACAAAGAAGTAGGCGTGGTCCGTGATGAGGCGCAAAGTGGCGGCGACGGCGGTTACCTTGGGCGTTTCCAGGTCGATGACTGCGAATTGCTCGTGATCGCCGATCTGATAGGGAAAGGGGGTGGCGCGGGCCAGCCGTGGGGCGTCCGCCGGCAGCCCTCTGAAGCGGCGGGCGAGGTCGATGAGGTCGCGGCCAGGGGGTTCCGCCGGCGACTGAGGCGCGGGCGTCGCAGATGGTTCAACGGTGTGCGATGGCGAGGGCGCCGCATTGCTGGCGCTGGGCGTGGGGCCGCTGGAGTCCGATCCGCCGCACGCGCCTGCCAGGCTCGACGCCAAGAGCAAGAGGAGGGCGATGAAGCTCTTGCTCATCGCCCTCCTCCCGTCACCTCGTCCAGATGCGAAATGTTATGCGCGAGGATGGGCCCGCTCGTATACCTCTCGCACGTGATCGCTGGTCAGGTGGGTGTAGACCTGGGTGGTGGAGATGTTGGCGTGGCCGAGCATCTCCTGCACGTTCCGTAGCGGCATGCCACCGCGGAGCATATGCGTGGCGAAGGAGTGGCGCAAAGTGTGCGGGGTGATGTCTGGGCTGAGGTTGGCTGCCTTGGCGTAACCCTTGAGGATCAGCCAGAACCCCTGCCGCGTGAGCCGTTCGCCGCGCCGGTTCAGGAAGAGCGCCTGCTCATCCTTGTTGCGCACGACTAGCGGCCGGCCGTCATCCAGGTAGTCGACCAGGGATTCTAACGCCTGGTCGTGAATGGGGATGGTGCGCTCCTTGGCCCCCTTCCCCAGGCAGCGGACGTAGGGGCTACGTGGGTCCAGGTTGAGGTTCGTCATGTCCAGCGACACGAGTTCCGTGACGCGCATGCCGGTGGCGTAGAGGAGCTCCAGCATGGCGCGGTCGCGCTTGGCCTCAGGCGTAGAGCGTCGGGCCGGCTGTTCCAGTAGCTCGTCGACTTCATTAGTGCTGATGGCCTTGGGTAGGGTCTTGCCCACTCGCGGTGAGGATAGGCCCTCTGTAGGGTTCAGGGGGATGGCCCCTTCCGCGCTTAGGAACGCGAAGAAGGAACGCACCGCCGCCACCTTGCGGGCCACGGAGGTTTCCGTGTATCCGCGCTGCTTCAGGTCCAGGATGAAGTCCTGGATGGTGGAGCGGTTGAGGTCTGCCCAGCTGGAGGGGCCAGGCTGGGTCCCAATGAAGTCGGCGAGCTGCAGGAGGTCATTGCGGTAAGCGGCTATGGTGTTGAGGGAGCCGCCTTTCTCGACGGACAAGAACGCCAGGAAATCATCCAAGGACTTACGCATAGAGACGCGGACTTCCGGCTTACTGAGCCGATCTGGGGAACTAATGGCCATATTCTATTTTCACCTCCCTTCACTGTCCAGCGGGCCGCAGGACGAATTTGTTGATAAACATAAGTCGCGCGTGGGGAAAAGAGCGCTCAGCTTATGCCTCATGCAAGAGAACGCGTTACAAGCTCACTAGTTAACGCTAAGGGCGCAGACTTACAGCCGTTTGGCCAGTGTATAACGGTGCTGCGCGCCGCTTATGTCGGCCGCCGGCCAGGTGCGACCCAGGTTTATGTCTTGGTGGGACCGCCGCCCTCAGGAGGCGGCGCTGTTGGGCCAGGCGCTCTTGCCCAGCAACGGCACGAAGCGGCAGGGTCCCAGGTTGTGACGCAGGGCGCCCTCCGGCGTCTTCACAATGCGCACCAGCTCCTGCAGGTCGCGGCTGCCTACGGGGACGACGAGACGCCCCCCAAGGGCGAGCTGGTCCAGCAGCTCGGCGGGAATCTCCGGCGAGGCCGCTGTCACGATGATGGCGTCATAAGGGCCGCTCTCCGGCCATCCCAGGCCGTCCCGCGCCACGTGCACTTCCACGTTGGCGTAGCCCAGCTCCGCCAGCGTTGCGGCAGCGTGCTGAGCCAGCGGCGCTATCCGCTCCACGCTTACGACGTGCACAGCCAGCAGAGAGAGGATGGCGGCCTGGTAGCCGGAGCCGGTGCCGATCTCCAGCACCTTCTCGCTGCCTGTGAGCAGGAGCGCCTCCGTCATGAGGGCAACGATGAGCGGCTGGGAGATCGTCTGACCGTAGCCGATGGGCAAGGGGCGGTTCTCGTAGGCGAAGGCGCGCACGCCCTCAGAGACGAAGCGCTCGCGTGCCACCCTGGCGATCGCTTCCAGCACGCGACGGTCCTTGACGTCGATCGTGATCTCCTCCAGGAGCGCTGTCCGCGCCCGACCGAGGAGATCTGTCGGACTCTTGGCCACGTTATTCACCCAATTCGAGTATAGCACTGGGTGGCGGCGAGGCCGGCCAGGGCTATCGCCGTCTGGCGTTTAGCAGCCGTCTCCGTTATATAAGATGCAAGGGAGGCTGCGCATGAAGTTGGACCTGACCAAACTGCCCGTCGGCGAGATGCTCATCGGTTTTCTGATGGCGGCGCTGGTCGTCACCTTCGTCGGCGCCTTCATGGCCACGGACAGCGGCACCGGCAAAGAGGCGCCGCCGGCCTCCGCCACACCGGGGGCTAGCCCGTCGCCGGGCGCTTCCCCTACCGGTGGCGGCCTGGCGGTGACGATGAGAGATAACAAGTTCGAGCCCAGCGAGCTGACGGTGGCCGCCGGCTCCACTGTCACGATCAACCTGACGAACAGCGGCACCGCGACCCATAACATGCACATCGCCGGGACAGGCAACAAGTACGGCGTATCCTTCTGCGAGCCCGGCGGCGCGGAGCCGTGCTCAGACCCCAACATCGTAGCGGGCAGCAGCACGGCGACCCTTGCCTGGAAGGTGCCCGCCACGTCGGGCAAGATCGATTTCCGCTGCGACTTTCACCCCACGGAGATGAAGGGGACGATCACCATCCAGTAGGAACGAGGCACCAGGAGCAAGGAACAAGAAAGAGGAAGCGGCGATCAGCAGGTGTCGAAAGCGCGGCGCGCCCGTGGCTCGCGGGTGCTGATGGTGTCGCAGAGGGCGTCGTCTAGGTCGAAGAAGACGGCGCGGATGGGCATCACAACCCCTCCAGCACCTTCTCCGCCAGCGATTTCGTGAAGCCTGGCGTGGCCGTTCGGGTTAGCCTTCTTGTTCCTGGTCCAGGCGCTCCAGCAGCCACATCCGGGCCAGGGTACTAGGACCGATCCCCTTCTTACGCCCGACGGCCGCCAGCCGATCGATCGTCTTGGCGTCCATCCGCACCGCCAGCGTGTGGATCAGCGGCCGCGCGACCTCTATCTTGACCTCGACGAATTCACCTTCGAACTCAGTTGTGCTGTGCGTGTCCCAGAACTCCGCCTCTTCCTCGTAGCTCTTGAATCGCGGTATTCTGCTCTTCGCCTTTCGCGCAGTTACCATGTCACCCTCCTCTCGACTGCTGAAGTCGCCGGCGCTCGTTATGGCTCGACGCAGCACATCGTTAAACATTGTAACACGCTTCGTTACAACCCCTCCAGAACCTTCTCCGCCAGCGACTTCGTGAAGCCGGGCGTGGCCGCGATCTCGTCCGCCGTGGCCTCGCGGATCAACTTCAGGGAGCCGAACTTGCGCAGGAGCGCCTTCTTGCGCTTGGGGCCCACGCCGGGGACGGCGTCCAGGGCCGACTGCATGCCGCTCTTCTGACGCAGGCCGCGGTGGTAGGTGATGGCGAAACGGTGCGCCTCGTCGCGGATGCGCTGCACCAGGTAGAGCGCCTGGGACGTGCGCTCCAGGACTATCGGCTCCGAGACGTCCTTGACGTACAGCTCCTCGAAGCGCTTGGCCAGCCCGCACAGGGGAATCTGGCCCACACTCAGGTTGCGCATGGCGTCG
>JBGPMY010000088.1:0-7242 GCA_041487235.1 Dehalococcoidia bacterium | reverse complement strand
CAGCCAGATGCTGCTGGTGGGGTCCATCTCGAACGTCTTCACCATCAGGCGGCCCAGCCGCGCCGTCGTTCGCCAGTGGATGCGGTTATAGCTATCGCCCGGGTAGTATTCGCGCACGGTCGCCGCGTTTGGAGTTACGTAGTGCGTTCGCCGGCGCACTACCCCCTCGCCCGGCAGCTGCGCCGCCGGCGCCCAGAAGTACGGCAGCTCCTGCGGCTGCGGCAGCACCACCAGCTGCTGCCGGTCTCCGAACTCGCGCGTGAAGCGAAACAGCCCGAAGGGGTCCCCTGTGACTACTCTGACCGGCCCTGCTGTGAACACCCCGCGGCGGGCGCAGGGCATCCGCACCTTCCAGTTGCGAACGCCTCGCGCCGGTAGAGTGATGACGGTGCGCGCCGGCGTCCCGGGCATGTCCGTCTGGTCTTCCAGCTCCAGCCACAGCTTCGTGAACATGCTGCGGCTCTTCAGCCGCACGCGGGCCTCCGCTTCCTGTCCCACCTGGAGACGATCGTTTGCGCGTTCCACGGACAGCTCCAGCCCCCGCAGGTGAGCGCGAGCCCAGAGGAAGCAGAGCGGCGCCAGGGCGCCCAGGACGTACGCGGTGCGGTAGAAGATCCAGTAGCCGCTGATGGCGGCGAGGGTAATCATCGTGATTAGAGCCGCCAGCACGATGAGCAGGTTGTGGTTGCGATAAACAAAGCGGCCCAGCCCGCGGACGGCCCTTCCGATCAGGCGCAGCACGTTCCTACTCGATCCGTGCGCGGGCGGATGCCCGCCCATCCGGGCGCACTCCGGGTACCGGCAGCCGCTGCGTGGCTTCCTGGATGACCTGCGCGGCGGTCAGCCCCTTCACGCGCGCCTGGGAGTTGAGGATGATGCGGTGGACCAGCGCAGGGTACGCCAGTAGCTTCACGTCGTCCGGCAGCACGAACTCTCGCCCGTCCAGGATGGCGCGGGCCTGCCCCAGCCGTTGCAGCGCCAGCGAGCCGCGCGGCGAGGCGCCCAAATAGACCGACTCGTGCTTGCGGGTGGCGTTTATCAGGTTCACGATGTACTGCTGGACCAGAACGTCCACGTACACCTCGCGCACGGCGGCTTGAAGCCCCAGGATGTCGCCGGGCTCGCAGACCTGGGCCAGCTCGCCCACGGGATGGCCGTGCAGCTGGCGCTGCATCATCGCTACCTCGTCCTGTGGGGAGGGGTAGCCCAGCTCGAGTCGTATCAGAAAACGGTCCACCTGGGCTTCCGGCAGCGGGAACGTGCCCTCGTACTCGATAGGGTTCTGGGTGGCCATCACCATGAACGGCTCCGGTAAGCGGTGCGTCACTCCGTCCACCGTCACCTGTTTCTCCTCCATCGCTTCCAGTAGCGCCGATTGCGCCTTCGGCGTGGCGCGGTTGATCTCGTCCGCCAGCACTACCTGCGCCAGCACCGGCCCCGGCCGAAACTCGAAGTCCCCCGTCTTCTGGTTGTATACGGAGACGCCCGTGATGTCCGTTGGCAGCAGGTCCGGCGTGAACTGAATGCGGTTGAAGCTGCAGCCGCTGGAGCGGGCCAGGCTGCGAGCCAGCATCGTCTTGCCCACGCCGGGCACGTCCTCGATGAGCAGGTGGCCGCCGCACATCAGCGTCATCACGGCCAGCTCCACCTGGCTGCGCTTGCCGATGATGACGCGCTCTACGTTTTCAACGAGGCGTTCGGCTGTCGATCTGGCGTCCAAAGGGCGGCTTTCCTTCCGGGTGGTCGTCCGAGAGAATAAACGGCCAGACTGCGGTTTTGGTTCCGTTCCTTCAGAGTACTCGTTGCTGCCGGAGGCTGGCAATAGACAGGTTATGGGCGGGCGGGAGGCCGGAGGATGGAGGCTAGAGGTTGGAGGCCAGAGGTTGGAGGCCAGAGGTTGCTCGCTTGACAGCCATAATCGGTAACTCCTAGAATACGCCAGAGCGTCACCTACACGGGAATCCGAGGAGGGATCCTTTTTGCCAGAGGTCTACATCACCAGTAGCGAGAACTTCGACCAGTCGCTAAGGCGGTTCAACAAGATGGTGCAGCAGAGCGGTATCCTGGCCGAAGCCCGCCGCCGGGAGCACTACGAACCGCCCAGCGTGTACCGCAAGAAGAAGGCCGCCGCCAAGCGCCGCAAGAGCCTGAAGAACGCCCAGCGCGGCTACTCTTAACCCCCTCGGAAACCTTTCTCGAAAGCCCCCACGCCTAACCGTATGTCCCTCAAAGAGAAGCTCGCCGACGACCTGAAGGATGCCATGCGTCAGGGCGACGAGACCCGCAAGTCAACCATCCGCATGACCATCGCCGCCGTGAAGAACGCGGAGGTGGCGGCGATCAAGCAGTTGGAGGATCCCGAAGTGCTGGCCGTCATCGCCAAGCAGGTGAAGCAGCGCAAGGAGAGCATCGAGGAGTTCGGCAAGGCCGGACGGCAAGACCTGGTAGACAAGGAGGCGGCGGAGATGCGTGTCCTAGAGGGCTATCTGCCACCGGCGATGAGCCGCGAAGAGATTGTCCAGGAGGCGCGTAAGGTCATAGCCGAAGGCGACGCCAAGGGCCCGGGCGACAAAGGGAAAGTGATGTCCGCCCTGATGCCGCGCCTGGTCGGGCGGGCCGAGGGCCGCCTCATTAGCGAGATAGTGACAGAGCTCCTCGCCAACACCCCGTAGACAGATAGTCGCCCCGCTCGCGAACACTTTCGCCGTCGCATTTGTCCTCTTCTTCGCGTCTGCTATCATGAGTTGTGCCCGCTAACGCTATGACGGCCAGGAGGCAGGCCACAGACGTAATCTCGCCGCTGCAGGCATTCGTCTTCGCGGTGGCGTTGAGCGTTACCCTGACGGTCGTCATGGTCCCCGTTCTTCCTGGGGAAGAGCCGCTGAACACCGGCGAGATCGCCTACAAGACGTTCGAGGTCGATGGCAGCGTCATCGTCGAGGAGGGGCATCCCGTCACCCAAAGTGACTTGAGCGCCATCAAGGCCGCCGGCCTCCTCGGTAATCACCTGTCGCTGGGTGGCGTGATGGCGGCCGTAATCGTAGCCCTGATTGGCGGCGCCGCGCTGGGCCTCTACCTCTACCTGTTCCAGCCGAGAGAAGTGAATACCGTGCCACGGCTGGTGATGGTGGGCTTGCTGGTCCTGCTCTGGGTGGCCGCGGCCAAGGTCTTCCTCTCACTGACCCTGCCGGACAGCGACCGGCTCTACCTGGGCTACATCCTGCCCATCGCGGCGGCGCCCATGCTCATCGCCACGCTGCTGGACGGTGGACTCGCCATCGCCGTGGCCGGGCTGCTGGCGGCGCTGGCGACGTTTGCCGCCTTTGCCCTGCCGGACGCGCGGGCGCCCCTCTCCACTCAGCCACTGGACGGGCTGCAGATGGTGTTCGCCTTCCTGCTGGCCGGCCTGGCCGGCATCTTCGCCATGCGGCGAGCGGAGCGCGTCAACAACTACGCCATGGCCGGCCTTAGCGTTGGGCTGGTGACGTTCGCCGTGCTGTTCGCCTTTTGGCTGCTGCAGCCACAACGCGAAGGAGTGGACCTGATCTGGATGCTGACGGCGTCTGCCCTTGGTGGCTTCGGCTCTGCCGTGATCACCGTGGGGGCGACAGTGGTTCTAGGAGTAATGTTTGGGGTAACGACGCGCATCCAGCTCATGGAGCTGGCCCAGCTCAGCCACCCGCTGCTGAGAGAGCTACAGGAGAAGGCGCCCGGCACCTTCCACCATAGCGTCATCGTGGGAAACCTGGCGGAGCGGGCGGCCGACCTCACAGGCGCCGACTCGCTGCTGGTGCGTGTGGGCTGCTACTTCCATGACATCGGCAAGATCGCCCGGCCGAGCTACTACATCGAGAACCAGGCGGACGCCGAAAACCCCCACGATAAGCTGCAGCCCAGCGCCAGCGCCAAGCTCGTCGCGGAACACGTATCGATAGGGCTGGACCTGACGAGACGGTACCGCGTGCCGGCCCGTGTGCGGGCCTTCATCCCCGAGCACCACGGCACCCGGTTGGTGACCTACTTCTTCCGCAAGGCGAGCGCCAGCGATCCGACGACCGACCCCGAGAGGTTCCGCTACCCCGGGCCGCGTCCGCAGAGCAAGGAGACAGCCATCGTCATGCTCGCCGATTCCGTTGAGGCGGTGGTGCGATCGAGCAAGGACCGCTCCCACGAGAAGATCGATTCGCTGGTGGACGGCGTCATTGCGGAGCGGCTGGCGGAGGGGCAACTGGACGACTCTGACGTGACGCTACGCGACCTGAAGACGATCGGCGAATCGTTCAAGGCCACGTTGCGCGGAATCTACCACCCGCGCATCGAGTACCCGGCGCCGACCAAGGCGGAGGCGCAGGCCGCAGGCGCCCAGGCGGGCGTGGCGTTCCTCAGGCCGCCGGCCACCCCCATGGAGGCGCCGCCCCTGGAGATCGAGGGCCGGGGCTAGCCGGTCAGTCGTCGCCAAGCGACTGTTGTCAGCGGCACCACCAGTGGGACATAATGTTCCACATCGTCTAGTCATTGCCATATCGATAGGAGGAGGGTCTCATGGACGCCGCTACCCTGCTGAGTCAGCAGATACGGAGTGCTCACGAGATAGTCGAAGGAACTGTCGCTGACCTGACTTCCGGTCAGGCGCACTGGATGCCAGCTGGCAAGGCTGTCGCGGCCGGCCCGCTGTTCGTTCACCTCGCCTCGGGCGAAGATCTCTTTCTCAACATGATGACCGGCCGACAACCCCTGGCGATGGGCGCTTTCGCCGGCAAGACGGGCGCCAGTGAGCCCCATCCTATGGGCGGTTACGACGAGTGGGCGCAGCGCGTCAAGGTAGACCTGCCGCAGCTGCACGAGTACGTCAAGGCGGTCTTCAAAAACACGGAGGAGTATGTCGCCGGCTTGAAGCCGGAGGACCTGGACAAAGAACTGGACCTCACCAGCGCCGGCATGGGCAAGATGAGCCTCGGCGCTTTCATCACGATGACGGCCGTCATCCACCCTTCGAACCACATCGGTGAGATCTCCTGCCTGAAGGGCCTCCAGGGCGCGAAGGGCTACCCGTTCTAAGCGTCAATACCCAGGGGGTCAGCCTTCAGGCTGACGCATAAGGTGGTAGACCGGCCCGTTCGCCCCTACGTCGCTCGCCGTTCCCAATAGTCGACGAGGCGGGCCATCGTCCGCACCGCCCGCTCCACGCTGGGAAACAGGGCGACGTTAGCCTCCGTGAGCCGCTCTCGCGCCTGGGACACTAGCCGCCAGCGCGTCTCGTCCGGGTAGTCCGAAGGGCCGAGGACGACGGCGAAGGGCTTGGCCGTCTTGGCCGCCACCTGGATGAAGCGTTCCGTGACCCGCGTGAGGATCGCCTCCGCGTTGGGGCGGCCGAAGGCCCAGGGCTCGCCCACGTTCGCCACCAGCAGGTCGATGCCGGGGCTCTCGTCCAGCCACTCCAGCACCTGCGCGCCGCCCAGACCGCTGCCGGCCAGGATCGACTGATCGACCGGGTTCGTGACCCAGCCCGCCAGGTCCGGCGCCTTTTCCGCCACCTTGCGCTCCACGTCGTCCGGCAGAGGTGGCACGCTGAGACCCAGCTCTTCGCAGAGGTCGGCGGTCAGAACGGAGCGGCCGCCGCCGGCGCCCACCATCGCCAGCCTCTTCCGCTCGCGCTGGGGCATCTCCCCCCGCTCACCCTGAGCCCGTCCAGCCGCTCCGCGGCTGGACCGAGTCGAAGGGCCGGCGGCTCCGGGCCCCGGCTTCATCCGATCGAACGCGATCAGCATGTCTAGCAACTCTTCGACCGTATCCACGGAGAGGGCGCCGGCTTGGGCGACGGCTGCCTCCCAGACGGCGCTGGCCCCGGCCAGAGCCGCCGTGTGCGAGGCGGCTGTGCGGCCGCCCGCGCTGGTGCGCCCGCCTTTGAGAACGACGACGGGTTTTCGGGCGGCGGCGCGCCTGAGGGCGGCCAGGAAGCGTCGGCCGTCCTGCACCCCTTCCAGGTAGGCGCCGATGACCTCCGTCTCCGGGTCCTGCGCGAAGTAGTCCAGGAAGTCGGCCTCGTTCAGGTCCAGGGCGTTACCGTAGCTGATCGCCTTGGAGAAGCGGAGGCCGCGCGGCCCGCCGAAATGGGTCAGCTCGAACAGCAGGTTCCCGCTCTGGGAGAGGAAGCCGGCGGCGCCGGGGTCCCTGGGCATGTCAGTACGGAATGAGATGCCCAGCCGCGGGTAGAGGAGCCCCATGCAGTTGGGGCCGATGAGGCGCACACCCGCCTCGCGCGCCGCCGCCAGCAGCCGCCGTTCCAGGTCGATCGCCTCCGGGCGGCCCGTTTCACCGAAGCGTCCGGTGAACAGCTGCAGCGCCTTCGCGCGCCGGGCGGCGCAGTCCTTGACCAGATCGAGGACGTAGCCGGCGGGAACGCAGGAGATAACGTAGTCCACGCTGTCCGGAACCTCGCGCAGGGAGCGGTAGACAGGCAGGCCCAGGATATCTTCCACCTTCGGGTTAACCGCGTATAACTTCCCGCCGTAGCCGAACTCCTGCAGAGAGCGAACGTAGTCGTAGCCGGGCGTGTCCGGATTGGCAGAAGCGCCCACGACGGCGATGGAACGGGGGTGGAAGATGGCGTCGATCTCAGCGAAGACGTCCGCAGGGACGCTGGGCACCGTCATGGGCACAAGATACGGGAAGGGAGAACGCTAGAACAACGGAACCACCACCGACCCCAGCGGGGGTACAGGGGGCAGCCAGCCCCCTGACGGGGGTCTGGGGGTGTCCCCCAGTTTAATCACATTGCGGGCGGGTGGGTGGGACGCACAGCGGCAGGCTTCCAGGCGAATGGATTTACACCGTTCGGCTCTGTCGTAGGGCGCGCTCACGCTTCGGCTCCGCTCAGCGTTCGCTAGCGTTGGAGCCGGCCCTTCGACTCCGCTCAGGGTGAACGTATCCGCCGCCGCGCCGCCTGTGCTATAACGGGCGTGGAATGCGATTCGCCGTCGTCGTCTTCCCGGGCACCTGGAGCGACCACGATTGCCAGTATGCGCTGGCCAGCGTCATGGGCCAGCAGGCGGAGCTGGTCTGGCACCGCCAGAGCGATCTCTCCTCTTACGACTGCATCGTGCTGCCCGGCGGCTTCTCCTACGGCGATTACCTGCGCGCCGGCGCCATCGCCCGCTTTTCCCCAATCATGGAGGCAGTGGTGCGTGAGGCCGAGGCCGGCAAGCCCGTCATCGGCATCTGCAACGGCTTCCAGGTGCTCTG
>JBGPMY010000087.1:0-7250 GCA_041487235.1 Dehalococcoidia bacterium | reverse complement strand
GATTCGATGAGTCGCGTAATCTCCTGCAGACGATGGTCGGCCTCGCGGGCCTCGGGGAAGGCGGTCCACAGCTCGTCACCGACCGCGCGATCGGGATCGAGCCCCGCCTCCTGGCGCAGGTAGCCGACGGCGCCGCCCTTGTGTCCGGCCTTGCCCTTGTCCGGTTCATCTTCCCCGGCCAGCAGCCGCAGCAGCGTGGTTTTGCCCACGCCGTTCGGCCCCACGAGCCCGACGCGTTCGCCGGTGCCGATGATGAAGCTGACATCCTCCAGCAGATCGAGACCGCCGAAGGACTTGGAGACGTTCTCTGCGTAAAGCATATCGTTGAATCCGCTGGTTGACGTGGCAGGGGCAGCGAGATTCAGGATAGCGTTTACGCCGCGTCCCCGACAACGGCGGCATGGGCCGCGCCGGCTACGCCTGGCCTGTTCCGGCGATCCCCAGCTCCCTGGCGACGGGCTTGAGCGCCTCGATGACGAAGGCGATGTGCTCGTCCAGGTCCACTCCGAGCTGCTCGGCGCCCTTGGTGATGTCTTCGCGGTTGACGGCCCGCGCGAACCCCTTGTCCTTCATCTTCTTGCGCACGGCGGCCACGTCCACCTCGTCGATGCTCTTGTTGGGACGAACGAGCGCCACCGCGATCACGAAGCCGGTCAGCTCATCGACGGCGTAGATGGCGCGGTCCATGGGCGTCTTGCGCTCCAGGCCCAGGTAATCGGCGTGGCATAGGACCGCGTACACGATCTCTTCGGGCACCCCGCGCTGGCGCAGGATCTCGGCGCCTTTCGCCGGGTGCTCCTCCGGATTGGGGTGCATCTCGAAATCGAAGTCGTGCAGCAGGCCCACGCTGCCCCACTGCTCCTCGTCACCGGCGCACCTGCGGGCGTAGGCGCGCATCGCCGCCTCCACGGCCAGGGCGTGTTTGCGCAGCGGCTCGGTCTTGGTGTGCTCGCACAGGATCTCCCAGGCTTCCTCTCGCTTCATGGCGCTCCTTTCCGATTCGGGGTGCCTTCTATGATAGCGGAACACGGTAGCGGCGCGGCTTCCTGCGCCCTGGCCACTACGTCCCGTTAGTCTCGGGCATAACGCGTCGCGTTTCCCGCGCGTCTCTAAGGCGGTATCATAGATGCCCAACCTTTCGCTGGTCCGGCAGCACCGCCAGGGACCGGCGCGATAGAGAGAGGCGCGACATGCCGAGATCGATCTGGAACGGAGTGATCAGCTTCGGGATGGTGAGCATCCCCGTGAAGCTGTTCACGGGCACGGAGAGCAAGGACATCTCCTTCAACCTCCTGCACAAAGACGACAACACCCGCATCAAGCAGCTCCGCTGGTGCCCGGTGGACGAGCGCGCGGTGGAGATGAGCGAGATCGTGCGCGGCTACGAGTACGCCCGCGACCAGTACGTTGTCCTGACGGACGAGGACTTCGACAAGCTGCCGCTGCCCAGCAGGCACACCATCGAGCTGGCGGCGTTCGTGGAGGCGGAGGAGATCGACCCCGTCTACTACGAGAGGAGCTACTACCTGGAGCCGGACGAGAAGGGCGTGAAGCCCTACGCCCTGCTGATAAAGGCGATGCGCGAGAAGGGGCTCACGGCCGTGGCCAAGATCGCCATCCGCAACAAGGAGCGGCTGTGCGCGCTGCGGCCGATGGACGGCGCGCTGGTGCTGGAGACGCTGTTCTATCCGGACGAGATCCGCGTCCAGAAGGGGACGGAGCTGCCCGACGTGGAGGTGTCCGATCGCGAGCTGGAGATGGCGTTCACGCTCATCGACCTGCTGCGGGAGCCGTTCCAGCCGGAGAAGTACAAGGACGAGTACCGCGAGGCGCTGATGCAGGTGATCGAGGCCAAGCTGGAGGGCCAGGAGATCGTGGAGGCGGCGCCTGCCCCGGCCAAGGTGACGGACATCATGACCGCGCTCAAGGCCAGCGTAGAGGCGGCCAAGAAGCGCCGCGCCGAAGAGGCGGAGGAGGAGCCGGCGGCGAAGCGAAGGCGCGCTGCCGCGGGGTAGCGGGCGAGGCGGCCCGGCGTAGGGGCGCGGCTCGCTGCGCCCCGGCAGAGGTTGCCGCCTGACTGAAGCCCGATTCCCTGGGATCGGGTCGCCACTCTTCGGATGTTCGCCTGCGATAATGGTTCCTGATGCTGGAGAAATACCGCGAGAAGCGGGACTTCGGGCGCACGCCGGAGCCGCCGCCGGAGGAGCCGGGCGGCGATGAAGGGCCGCTGACGTTCGTCGTCCAGAAGCACGCGGCACGGCAGCTACACTACGACTTCCGACTGGAGGTCGACGGCGTCCTCAAGTCCTGGCCTGTCCCCAAAGGCCCATCGCTCAACCCGAAAGACAAGCGGCTGGCGATGATGGTGGAGGACCACCCGCTGGAGTATGCGACCTTCGAGGGCGTCATCCCCCGCGGCGAGTACGGCGGGGGCCAGGTCATCGTGTGGGACGCCGGGACGTACTCGCCGGACGAGGACGGCAGGTTCTCATTCGACGATCGCGAGGAGGCTAACCAGCGGATGCGCGAAGGCCTGACCAAGGGCAAGCTCTCATTCTTCCTGCGCGGCCAGAAGCTGAAGGGATCCTGGACGCTGGTGAAGACGCGCCGCGGCGACAACGAGTGGCTGCTGATCAAGCACCATGACCGCTTCGAGGACAGCGAACGGGACATCCTGGAGGAGGACGCATCCGTCCTCTCCGGCCTGACCATCGAGGACCTCAAGGCGGGGCGGCTTCCCGACTCCACGCGAAGGCAGGCACTCCTGAAGCCCGCCGATCTGCGCGAGGCCAAGCGCAGCCCGTTCCCGGCTTCCATCGCGCCGATGCTGGCGACCCTCACGGAGCACCCTTTTTCGTCGCCGGACTGGCTCTTCGAGCCCAAGCTGGACGGCGTGCGGGCGATCGCGCTGATCGGGCAAGGGGTCAAAGGGTCAAAGGGTCAGAGGGTCAGACTGCTCTCCCGACGTGGCCTCGATAGCACTCGCCAGTACCCGGCGCTGGCCGGGGAGCTGGCCCAGCAGGTCGAACCCGAAATCGTGCTGGACGGCGAGATCGTTGCACTGGACGCGAACGGCGTGCCCTCCTTCCAGCGCCTCCAGCAGCGGCTGAACCTGGCTCGCGATACGGACATCCGGCGGGCGGAGTCGCAGATTCCGGTGTACTACTACGTGTTCGACGTGCTGTACGCGGCCGGTCACGACCTGCGCGGCGCGTCGCTGACGGAACGCGGGTCGCTGCTGCGACGCCTGCTGTTGCCGACAGACCACGTACTCCTCGTGGAGCAGTTCGAGGAGGACGGCGAGGCCGCCTATCAAGCGGCGATCGAGCACGGCTTGGAGGGCGTCATCGCCAAGCGGCGCGAAAGCGTCTACGAGTCCGGCAAGCGGTCGCGCCAGTGGCTGAAGATCAAGGGGACACAGGAAGAGGAGTTTGTCGTCGGCGGGTACACGCGGGGGGCGGGCGGACGCGCCGAAACCTTCGGCGCCCTGCTGCTCGGCTACTGCGGCGACGACGGCCGTCTGGAATACGTGGGGCACGTCGGCACCGGCTTCGACGAACCGACCCTGGCCGACCTCAAGCGCCGGCTGGAGGCCATCCGCACTGCCGAGTGCCCCTTCATCGAGGCGCCGCCGCTGAACGCGCCCACCACCTGGGTCAGACCGGAGCTGGTGGCGCAGGTGAAGTTCGCCCAGTGGACGGAAGACAACCGGTTGCGCGCCCCCAGCTTCGTGGGCCTGCGCGAAGACAAGCCGCCCGGCGACGTGCGACGCCCGCAGGTAGCGCCCGCGCCAGCGGAACCCTCCGGGCGCGCTGGACCGGCCGCGAGGACTGTGGTTGAGGACGTCCTGGAGCGGCTCAACGGCCGTGCGGACAAGCTCGTCATCAAGGTGGATGGACACAGAATCTCCCTCACCAACCTGGACAAGGAGCTCTGGCCGCCGCTAGACGGACACCGCGCCCTCACCAAGCGAGACCTCCTGGTCTACCTAGCGAGGGTCTCGCCGTATCTCCTGCAGCATATGCGAGACCGTCCCATCACGCTGACGCGATACCCGGACGGCATCTACGGCCAGCACTTCTACCAGAAGCACTGGGAGGCGCCGCTGCCGGAGTTCGTAGATACCGTGCGTCTCTACTCAGAACACAATGAGGGCGACCAGGAGTACCTGATCTGCAACAACCTTCCCACCCTGCTATGGCTGGGGCAGCTGGCGGACATCGAGCTGCACACCTGGTACTCGCGGGTGAGCCCGGAGCCGGATGGGCATCACCTATCGAGCGTCTTCACCGGCGGCGCCGAGAACATCGACCAATCGCTGCTGAACCACCCCGACTTCATCGTCTTCGACCTCGATCCCTACATCTATTCGGGCAAAGAGGCGAAGGGCGCGGAGCCGGAGTTGAACCGAAAGGCGTTCCTCAAGACCTGCGACGTTGCCTATTGGCTGAAGGAGATCCTGGACTCGCTTTCGCTGTCGTCGTTCGTGAAGACTACAGGCCGGACAGGCCTCCACATCTACGTCCCCATCGTGCGCCAGCTAGATTACGATTCCGTGCGCGCCGCCAGCGAGACGATAGGCAGGTTCATCGTCCGCTCGCACCACAAGGACGTGACCATGGAGTGGTCCGTCCCCAAGCGGACCGGCAAGGTGTTCTTCGATCACAACCAGAACTCCAGGGGCAAGACGTTGGCCTCCGTTTATTCGCCGCGGCCGAGCCCGCAGGCGGCCGTCTCCATGCCCTTGCGCTGGGACGAGCTACGCGACGTGTATCCCACCGACTTCACGATCCTCACGGCGCCCGAGCGCCTGGCACGCGTGGGCGACCTGTGGGCCCGTATTCTCGACGCCAAACACGACCTGAAGGCGCTGCTGGAGATGACGGCGGATTGAGATCGGGGGCGCACACGTGGGTGTGACCCTACGCGGTTTCGTCGTCAGCGATGCTGGCGCCGGGCAAGATGTTTGCTGGTAGCCAGGCGACACCGATCCAGACGGCGTTGATCCCCCAGCTGACCACCCACCGGAAGAACTGACCGCCGGGCACTATCGCCCCGTGCTCTCGATGCGGCAGCTCTCAGCCGGAACGTCAGGACGCAGCGATTCGAACAGCGGGAAGCGCAGGCTGCCGTCGTGTGTCCAGCCGCCGTAGCGGACGCTGGCGGCCAGACATGGCCGGCACCAGAACACCAAGCGCGCCAGGGGGGGCGGCTGGTCCAACGGGCACACCCTGCTGGCCACGTCATCCAGAATCCGCACCGTCTCGTCCAGGCTGGCGTCAGCGAAACCACCCTCCACCTCCCCCACGTAGCGCAGACGGCCACCTTCGTCATAGAGGCCCAGCAGCAGCGAGGCCAGTGGCCGCTGGGACCTGGGCCCCAGCCTTCCCTTGATTGGACCCCCGTAAGTGAAGCCGCAGATCACAAACTCGTCCTTCTCGTAGACCCTGAGCTTCGCCCAGGCGTGGCTGCGCTCCCCAGGCAGGTAGCGGCTCTCTCTCTCTTTGGCGACGATCCCCTCCAGACCATGCTGGCGGACCGCCTCGAAAAAGGCGACCCCCTCCCGCTCCACAAAATCAGGCACAGCCAGCGGTCCCGGAAGCCTGGCGCACTGACGCAACATGCTTTTGCGCCTGCGCAGCGGCTCGCCCATGAGGCAGCGACCGTCCTTGTACAAGATGTCGAACGCCTGAAACGTCACGGGCGCGCGCGCCGCCAGCCGCTTCGTCTCCCCCGGGTCGTCGGTGGCCAGACGGGGGCGAAGAAGGGCGAAGTCCGGCCGCCCCCGCGCGTCCAGTGCCACGATCTCTCCGTCCAGCACGATACCTGATCCGTTCAGCTGATGGCTTATCTCCTGGAGCTCTGGGTAGCGTTGGGTGACGTCGCGGCAAAATCTGTCCTGCACCCTCACCCTTCCACCCTCAACGAAGGCGATGGCCCGCACGCCGCTCCACATCACCTCAAACAGGTGAGCCGGCGAGTCGAACGGCTCGCCGCCGGTCGCCGGCAGCATCGGCGCGATAGTAGGCGGCAGGCCAGCCGTTATCGACGGGGCAGCGCCCATCCGCTGCCCTTCTAAGGGACGCGCTCGTGGCCGCTGCGGCCGCATCCTCTAGCCCCCCTATATGAAGGGATTCGCGCTGTCCATGCGCCCATCGACAAGAGCGTACTTCAGCCCTCGGGAGTCGTCTACCCCCTCGGCGTCGCAGGGGAGAACTCGTTGGCTTTAACCCAACTCTTACCGATCGACAACTTTCCCTTAACCCTAACCCACCCTCTGTTTCGGTAGCATCAAGAGTGCGCGCTCTCCTGTGTCTCGTCGCCGTACCCCCGCGAGCTAACGGATACAGGAGGCGCTTTCGCTTTTATCGCCACTAGGATGGAACGAAACGCCTGGTACCTGGTCTCGAGTCACGGGGCCATCCTCTTCTTCATCGCCGCTAATCCTGAGTGCACGGTAAGCGAGATCGTTTCCGCCATGGTCCTCACCAACCGCACTGTCTGGGGACTCGTCGGCGACCTGCGAGGCGCCGGCATGCTGCGCGTGAAAAGAGCTGGTCGACGTCACCACTACACCGTCAACCTGGACGGGCCCTTCCTTCATCCCACCATCTCAGGTCTATCCCTGCGCTCGATTCTGAGCCAGATCGTGCGCCAGGCTGAACGACGGCGGCGCGCAGCGTCCTAGCCTGTCCGAAGCGCTCACCCTTCGATCCAGCTCCCATGGCGCCAGCGGCCCGAGGGTCGCGACATGGCCGCACACACATCGCAAACCGCCACCATCGACGTATCAATGGTGGAGGATCATCGCCCGCCCACCGACTATCTGCACCCCCTCGGAGACGGGCCTATCGAAAGATGGGCCCGTTTTTCCGTCGCCGGCCGCAAGCCACCAGCCCCTAGAGGATGGAGTTCGACGCCGCATCGCGCAATAATTGACGTGAAAGAGCCAGCACAGGCGGTCCCAAACCGGCGAGGAGCTACGCTATGGGTTACAACGGAAACGATAGCCTTACGGTCGTCGATAACCGTACCGGGAGCACGTACGAAATCCCCATAGTGGACGGGACTGTCCACGCCCCGGACCTCCGGCAGATCAAGGCGCACGAAGGCGACTTCGGGCTCATGGTGTACGACCCTGCGTTCACCAACACGGCCTCTTGCCGCAGCGCCATAACCTACATCGACGGCGACCGCAGCATTCTGGAATACCGCGGCTACCCTATCGAAGAGCTGGCGGAGCACAGCAG
>JBGPMY010000086.1:0-7317 GCA_041487235.1 Dehalococcoidia bacterium | reverse complement strand
CGGCTGTAGCCCCGCTTGCGACAGAGACGTTATCATGGCCGTCCGGTGGCGTACTTCAACTCCTGGGCGGGCGTTGATGGCGTGGGTCAGGTGGAGGACCTGTTCACGCACCCGGACTTCCGACATCGCGGCCTGGCTACGGCCCTCATCCACCACTGCGTGGCCGAATGCCGCCGTGGTGGCGCGGGGCCCGTCATCATCGTCGCCGAGCCAACGGACACGCCCAAGCAGATGTACGCCGCAATGGGCTTTCGGCCCGCGGCCATCGCCACGCACTACCTGAAGAAGCTGCCGTCCGGTTCATGACGCCAGCGACAGACCCCGCGCCGCATCGGGACGCGGGCAGGCGCGACGCATTTCTCTTAGAGGAAAGGCGGTGCTATAGTGGACGAAAACGCCACTCTGACTCTATGACTGAACGAGCCGAACCTCCTCTGAACGCAGCAGCAACAGTGGCAGCCCCGCCCGAGTCACGTCCCCCCTGGATAACCATCGAGAGCATGATCCGCGACCGTTACGACGGTCAGGAAAAGCGCGATATCTTCTCTAAGACCGCCGAGTTCACCCTCGTGGAACGGGCGCGCGATCTCCAGATATATCCGTTCTTCCAGGCGCTGGACAACAACGACGGTCCAGAGGCCCAGATCTATGGCCGGCGCGTCCTCATGTTCGGCTCCAACAACTACCTCGGGCTGACACGGCACCCACACGTCGTCGAGGCGGCCAGGGACGCCGTCCTGAAGTACGGCACCTCCATGACTGGATCTCGCCTGCTTAACGGTACCACGCACCTGCACGAAGAGTTGGAAGCGCGCATCGCCCGCTTTCTGCGTAAAGAGGCCGCTCTAGTCTTCACCACCGGCTATCAGACTAACCTCGGCGCCATATCTTCTCTGGTCGACAAGCGCTCGGTCGCCGTTGTCGATAAGGCCGACCACGCCAGCATCTACGACGGCGCTCGCCTGGCTGACGGCGACGTCGTCCGTTTCAAACACAACGACGCGCGACACTTGGAGAGCGTCCTCAAGCGGATCGGCGAAGGGCGGGCCTGCCTGGTGATCGTCGACGGCGTCTACAGCATGGGCGGCGACATCGCCGACCTGCCGCGCATGATCGAGGTCTGCAAGCGCCATCACGCCCGTCTCCTCGTGGACGACGCGCATGGGATCGGCGTCATCGGGGAAGGAGGGCGTGGCACGGGCAGCCACTTCGGCCTCGAGAGCGATGTCGATCTGGTCATGGGCACGTTCTCCAAGTCCCTGGCCTCCATAGGCGGCTTCATCGCCGGGCCCAGGAAGGTGGTGGAGTGGGTCCAGCACTTCGCGCGCTCCATGCTGTTTAGCGCCAGCCTGCCTCCGGCGTCAACGGCCGCCGCACTGGCCGCGCTGGACGTGCTGGAACGCGAGCCGGAGATCGTTACCCGCCTGCAGAAGCTGGGCGCCCAGTGGCGCGAAGGGCTGAACAGCCTCGGCTTCGATATCGGACAGTCTCAGACGCCCATCGTGCCCGTCAACGTGGGCGATGAGTACGGCACGGTCATGTTCTGGAAGGCGCTTCTTGAAGAGGGCGTATACACCAACCCTGTCACCTACCCCGCTGTGAACATGCGCGAGGCCATCCTGCGCACCAGCTGCATGGCCACCCACACCCCTGAGCAGGTAGAGCAAGCGCTGGAGAAGTTCCGCACTGTCGGCCGAAAACACGGTCTCGTCTCCTAAAACGAAAGCCGGCGCGGCTGTGGCCGTGACAGCGGTCAGCGGCCGCAAAGACCTGGACGCCTTCATAGAGTTGCCGTGGCGCATCTACGCGGGCGATCCCAACTGGGTGCCGCCGCTCCTCCGGCTGCAGCGCGAGCTGTTGTCGCCGCGGCACAACCCGTTCTACCAGCACGCAGAGGTCCAGCTCTTCCTAGCGCGCCGCGCTGAGCGGGTCGTTGGCCGCATCTCAGCGCAGGTGGACGGCGAGCACAACCGCTACCATAACGAGCGCACCGGCTTCTTCGGCTTCTTGGAGTGCGAGAACGATCTGGCTGTCGCCTCCAGTCTTCTTGGCGCCGCGGAACGCTGGCTGTGCGAACGGGCGCTGGACCGCGTGCGCGGCCCGCTCAGCTTCTCGATCAACGGGGAGGTTGGCTTGCTGGTAGAAGGGTTCGATTCTCCGCCACAGATACTGATGCCCTACAATCCTTCCTATTACGCCGAACTGCTGCGCCGCTGCGGCTATGCTAAGGCGCAGGATCTCTACGCCTGGCGTTGGAACTCCCAGCCGGTGCCTGAAGGGCCAGCACGAATGGTGGCGGAGCTTCGCCAGCGGCCCGAGGTGAGGGTGCGCCGGGCAGACCTGCGCCACTTCGAGACCGAGGTGCGAACCATCCTCGACCTCTACAACGATGCCTGGAGCGAGAACTGGGGGTTCGTGCCGGCCACCGAGGCGGAGGCGGAGCGCATGGCGCACGACCTGAGGCTGATAATTGACCCGCAGATCGTGCCGTTCGTCGAGATCGACGGAGAGGTGGCGGGGGTGGCGCTGGCGCTGCCCAACCTGAACGAGGCGATCCACGATCTGAACGGGAGGCTCTTCCCCTTCGGTCTCATCAAGCTTCTCTGGCGTCTCAAGGTACGCCGCCCCAAGAGCGGGCGGCTGCTCCTGCTTGGCATCAGGAAGGAGTTCCGCAGCCGGCGCTACGCCGGTCTAGCTTATCTGCTTTGCGATGAGATCTACCGAGGGGCTGCGGCGCGCGGGTACGAGTGGGCGGAGTTCTCCTGGACGCTGGAGCACAACAAGCTGATCAACGCGATGATCACCAAGATTGGCTGCCGGCGCTACAAGACGTATCGGATATATGAGAAGATGCTGACGCCATGAGGCTGCTGGTCACGGGCGCCACTGGGTTCCTCGGTTCGCACATCGCCGAGCGCCTGGCGAAGGAGGGTCACCAGGTGCGTGTGCTGGCGCGCAAGACCAGCAACCGCCAGTTCCTGGATGGCTTCCGGTACGAAGAAGCGCTGGGCGACGTCACCGACGCTGGTTCTTTGCGAGGGGCGGTGGAGGGCGTCGACGGTGTCATTCACGCCGCCGCGCTTGTGAAGGCCCGCGGCGCGGCGGAGTTCAACGCTGTTAACGCTGTGGGCACAGCGAACTTGCTCGCGGCGATCGAGGAGGCTGCGCCGGCGATTCGACGCTTCGTCTACGTCTCCAGCCTGGCCGCTCACGGCCCCAGCGAAGACGGCCGGCCGCGGCCGGTGAGCGCGCCGCCCAACCCCATAACCGCGTACGGGCGCAGCAAGCTGGCGGGCGAGGAGTGGACCCGCGCGTCAGCCATCGCCTCTCGCGCAGTCATCTTCCGCCCGCCGGCCATCTACGGTCCTCGTGACCCGGCTCTTGTCCCCTTCTTCCGGCTGGTCCGCTGGCGCGTGGCGCCGTTGCTAATGGGCGGGCGCAACCGAGTCTCTGTCATCTATGGTGAGGACGCTGCGCGCGCCATCGCTGGCGCCGCCACCGCCGAGGCCGACGTAGCCGGGAAGACCTACTGCCTGGACGACGGCAACGTCTACTCCTGGCGCGACCTCCTTCTGGCTATCGAGCAGGCGTTGGGGCGCCGGGCGCTGCGAATCAGCGCTCCCCGCTGGGCGTTTACGGCCGCTGCCACGGCCAGCGAGGCGGCTGGGCTGGTCACGCGCCGCTCCGCGTCTCTCACGCGAGAGAAGGTCAAGGAGATGGCGCAGCCCTACTGGATCTGCTCGCACGAGGCGCTGGCGACGGACCTCGGTTGGTCGCCCAGCGTCGATATCTGGGAAGGCGCCGGGCTCACCGGCGAATGGTACCGCCGGCAGGGCTGGATATAGGCAAGGAGCAAGGAGCAAGTAGCAAGGAGTAAGGAGCAAGCAACAAGTAACAAGGGGCCCCACTGCCCCCTTTCCCCGTTACCCGCTACCTGTTGCCGTTACCTGTTCCTGGTTCCTTGTTCCTTGTTCCCGCTCCGCCGTCGTATACTCCGCTCATTAGACCGATGCTCGACTAGCGACGGGAGTGCGCATTGATGGACTGCCGAGTGGTTAGCATATCCAGGGCCCTGGCCGCAGGGGGTGAAGAGATAGGGCGCGCTATCGCCGATGAGCTGCGGTTCCGATACGTCAACGACGAGATCGTCGCCTGGGCTGCCGAAAAGGCCGGTGTCTCGCTGCAGACGATGGAAAAGGTGGAACACACGCCGCCCCTCATCGATCGAATTCTGCGCTACTTGGGTAACGTCCCTATAGAGGTGGGACAGGGATATGTTCCACCTCCGGCCCAGGCGACCGTCAGCTACGAGGGGCTGATTGAGGCCGTGGTCCGGGAGACAGCGAAGGCGGGCAGCGTCGTCATCGTCGCCCACGGCGCGAGCATCCCGCTGGCGGGCATGCCGGGGCTGCTGCGGGCGCTGGTGACGGCTTCGCCGGAGGTGCGAGCGGGCAGGCTCGCCAAGGCAGCCAAGCTGGACGACCGCAAAGCCCGCAAGGCGATCGAGGACTCTGACCGCGAGCGTGGGGAGTTCCTGCAGCGTTTCTATGGCGTGCGCCAGGAGCTGCCTAACCACTACGACATTGTGGTGAATACAGACGTCCTGACGCCCGCCACGGCCGCCCGTCTGATCGTGACCGCCGCCACAAGCGGCTAGGCGCAGGGCAGCGTTAGCGGGCGCTCATCTCGGTTGCGCCGCTCTGGCCTGTCGAAGTCTCTGGGGCCATGCGCAGGAAGAGCACGTCCGAGAGGCTAACCCTCAGGGCGATGGCTGTCAGCGGGCCGGCGGCCATGTACGGAAGCGCCAGCATCACGTGGGAAAAGATGGCATAGGCCGCCGCCTGAGACGCGCTTACGCCGAACGCCACCAGGAGCCCTGTGATCGCCAGTTCGAACACGCCGAGCCCGGCCTGGGTCACCGGCACCGACACGGCGATCGTCGCCGCGACGACGACCAGGAGATAAACGGCGGGCGAAAGATCTAGTCCGAGGGCGCGCCCGCAGGCGTAGTACATCGTCGCCTCGCACAGCCAGGCCACGTGGGACGACCACAGCACGTGCACCATAGCCCGGGGCCGCCGGAACGCCTGCAGCCCCTTGCCGAAGGCGTGCAGCTCGCGGGCGAACCAGGCGCGCAGCCGCCCTTCCGGCTGGCCGGCCGGCGAAGGTTCTTGCTGGGAACGAGTGGCCAGCCAGCGGGCTCCAAGCACGCCCGCCAGCAGGACCACCCCGTAGGCTACCGCCAGGGGCCACAGGAACCGCGCCTCGTCAAAGAGCAGCAGCCCCAGCACGATGAAGCTGGAGAAGGCCACGACGTCCATCAGCTTCTCCGAGAGCAGCGTGGCCACTATGCTCGACGCGCCCAGCCCCGTGCGGCGCCGCAGCACCTGCACGCGCACCACTTCACCGGCTCGGAAGGGCAGAACGATGTTGCAGGAGACGCCCAGCACCGCCGTCGCAAAGAGGAAGGGGACGCCCAGCCGCTTCATCGGCAGCAAGAACTGCTGCCAGCGGATCGCCCGAAACCAGTCGGAGAGCAGGTTCGCCGCGAAGGCCAGCGGCAGCCACCAGAGCGTGGCGTCCCGCAGATCGTCCCGCACGGCGCCGGTATCCACTCGCCAGAGGAGCCCGGCCAGGAGGCCGCCAGCGAGCGCCAGTTGAGCCACGGGCCGCAGCCATGGATATACCCGGCGCAAGAGGCCGGGGGCCACGGCCGTGGCCACGATCTCTTTCTGGTACTCCATTGCCAGGATTGTAGCGCGCCGGAGTGCGATGAAGGTAGGGCGAGTTAGCGCGGAAGCGACGCGTCCGCCTGTTCCAGCTTGCTGGCGACGATGCCTGCTAGATCACGCTCCTCTTTGTCGTCGATGGTCCCTACGATGAAGTTCGTCATCTGCGCGCCCATGGCGCCGCTGCGGATGAACACCACATCGATTACCGCTGGAATCTTGGTGGCGTTTACCGTGCTGATGATCGTGATGCGGTAGGCGTTGGAGGCGTCGCCCAGCCGGGGGAGGGAGAGAGCCACAAACGATGTCTTGACGTCGGTCAAGTCGCTGAGGGCGCCGCCGCCTGCGACGTAACCCTGCTTGAACAGCTCCTGGAAGGCGTTCGTTAGCTGATCGTGGCACTTATCGATGAGGCGGTTCAACTCGTCTAGACCGCTCTTCGCCGCCTCGGCGCTGGCGAAGACGGCCGCGCCGGAACTCACTTGCTGGAGGCCCGGGCTGGTGAGGTCGTCGGAGTCCGAGTCCGCAATCGACCCCGGCAAGTTCTCGTTGGTGTTGAAGACTGCGCACTCACCCTGCAGGTTGATGCTAGACGCACTTTGGGTGGCAGGCTTGCCGGTCCAGCCCGACGGCAGATCGGCAAGTGTCAGCACTGCTGCTTTGGCCACAGCCGGCGCCGCCGAGCGGTACGGGGCAGACACGTCTGTGCCGGCAACGGCCGTCGTGGGTGCTGCTGTGCCATCGCTCGATTTGTCACTGTCGCCGCCGCATGACAGGATCAGCAAGATCGCAGCCGCTACGGGGACTAATGCCAGGCGCTTCATATCCCCCTCCTCGTCCTGACGCACTGCGCGCGTCAATCATGGGCTTGGGCGCAGCATACATCTGCGAGCGCTGACAGGATACCACGCCGGCGGCGGACGCGCGCAGGCGGAGCAGGATTTCTGGCCTCTTCCCAGCCGCCGCACCTCTGCCTGGCCTGGATCCTGACTCCGCCTGCCGTGGGGGAATCGCCATCCAACTACATTAACAGGTCGATCGAGCAGGTATTTCATCTAAATCCGCAAGTGGACTCCATGATTATTTCATATGAGTCCGGCCCGCTGCGCTATACTTGGCCCATCTCGCTCAGCGAACGGAGGCCGCCCATGACTCAGGACATCGAGAACCGCTCGCCGCTTGACCTGCGCAGCGCCCAGGGGCTGCCGCCGGAGCAGGCCGCGTTCTTCTATTTGGGCCCGTCGCAACTCGTGGCGGAGGGCGTCGTCTTCCTCTCCTCCTTCGCCAACGTATGCGCCTTCGTCTGCGATGGCCGCGTCCTGCTCGTCGATACCTCCGCGGAGCGCTTCACCTCCCGCGTGCTGGCAGACCTGCGCAAGAGCTACTCGCAGGCGCCCATTGAGGCGATCGTCTATACCCACGGCCACATCGATCACGTCACGGGCGCCGACACGATCATCGCTGAGGCGCAGTCGCGGGGCGACCCGCGGCCCCGCGTCATCGCCCACCGCGACGTGGCGCCGCGCTTCGACCGCTACCGGATGCTGGCCGCGCAGAACGACGCCATCAATCGCATCCAGTTCAACCT
>JBGPMY010000085.1:0-7341 GCA_041487235.1 Dehalococcoidia bacterium | reverse complement strand
GTATCGTCTCCTGGAGCTGCCCGAGAGGCTTGTGCGCGCAGAGTCCGGCACGGTGGCGCCCGGCCCGCTGCCAGAGGTGGAGGTGGTGGACCTGCGCAGCGAGCTGAAGGCGGGCAATCGCAGCATCTTCAGCCGCTCGCTCGCCCACGGCATGCGCCAGGCGCTGGATGGCGGCGAGCAAGTGATTCTGTTCCTCAACCGGCGCGGGACGGCATCGTTCGTGCAGTGCCGCGACTGCGGCCACGTTCCGGGCTGCCGCTCCTGCGCCGTCTCCCTGACCTACCACGAACCGGAGGCTGCCCTCATCTGCCACTACTGCCGGCGGCGCGCGCCGCTGCCGCAGACCTGCCCGCAGTGCGGCGGCAACCGCATCCGTATGCTGGGCTTAGGCACCGAGCGAGTGGAAGAGGAGGCGAAGCGCGCCTTTCCGGGGGCGCGCACGCTACGCTGGGACCGCGACGTCACCCGCGGCCGCGACTCGCACGAGGCGATTCTGGCTCGATTTCTGGCGCACGATGCGGACATCCTCATCGGCACGCAGATGATCGCCAAGGGGCTGGACATCCCGCTGGTCACGCTGGTTGGCGTTATCTCCGCGGACATCGCCCTGCACCTGCCGGACTTTCGGGCCGGCGAACGCACCTTCCAGCTGCTGGAGCAGGTGGCGGGACGCGCCGGCCGCGGCCCCAAAGGTGGCCGCGTCGTCATCCAGACGTACACCCCCGAGCACTACGCTATCGTAGCCGCCGCCCGGCACGATTACCACGCCCTCTTCTCGCGCGAGATCGAGTTCCGGCGGCGGCTGGGATACCCCCCGTTCGGGCGGCTGGTGCGGATGACCTACGCCCACACGGGCGCGTCCTACTCGCAGGAGCAGGCCGCGGCGATGACGCGTCGCCTGAAAGAAGAGCGCGACCGGCTGGGCCTGGCCAACCTGGATATCCTGGGCCCGGCGCCTGCCTTCGTGGCGCGTCTGCGGGGGCGCTGGCGCTGGCACGTAATCCTGCGCGGAACCGACCCCGCCGCCCTCCTGCGCGACCTGTCGCTGCCGAGCGGCTGGACGGTGGACGTGGACCCGGTTTCGCTGCTGTGAGGGTGCCTGTCACTCATTGACAGGCAAGTACAAGGCGTGTACGTCCGAAAGTGTGTTGTTCTTTGGCGCCTTCTTGAACGTCACGTTCCCTGCATAGCGCGGGTAGTTAATACGCCCCCCTTGGAGAAGCTCGCCC
The DNA here is from genome assembly GCA_041487235.1 of Dehalococcoidia bacterium. GTDB lineage: Bacteria > Chloroflexota > Dehalococcoidia > SM23-28-2 > RBG-16-64-32 > JBGPMY01. The sequence continues at coordinate 6,112 of JBGPMY010000085.1, read as the reverse complement.
ACCGTCAGAACCTGGAGGCGGGGATATCGCTCGCCCGCCCAAGGACTTGTGTAGTAGCCTGCGCTGGCGGCCTCCGTCCGCATCGGCTGCGTTGGTTCATGCATGGAAATGAGTACACCGATATCCGCCGTCTCTCGCTCGATGACCCCTCGAAGGTCCCGCACATGGGCTACTGAAGCGTGCCCGGCCTTTACTGACAGGATTATCTGCTTTGTTCTTCCGTTGCCTTCATCATGGAAGTACAGACGGCCGTCGATTCCCTTGTCTGCACCCTTCTTCTGCTCCACAGGCCGCGCGCCAACTAGGCCCAGCGCCCACCACTGGAACTGGTACGGATCCGAATCCGCTAGCACCTGAGCGTCGGAGACGGAAACCGGTTCGCCGATGACCCTGTAGTCGACCGTATCGCCGAAGCTGTCCCGCAGTCTGTGCTTTATGAGGGTGACAGCCAGGTGCGTAATGTCGATGCCGATCCACCGGCGGTTGAGGGCCTGAGCGACGGCGATCGTGGTGCCGCACCCACAGAAAGGGTCGAGAACAGTGTCGCCCTCGTTACTGCTGACCCTGATGATGCGGTCAAGGAGGGTCTCGGGCTTCTGTGTCGGGTAGCCGAGGCGTTCCTTCTTGCTGCCGGCAATGATCGACAGCTCCCATACGTCTCGCCTCGGTAGCCCTCTTGACTCCGCTTCCAGGGTGATCTTTCTGCTCCTCGTCTCCGGGTCTAGCATTTGCGTCTTGCCCTTGAAGCGCCTCGTGTAGCTGGGGCTGTTCTCCTCGTATTCCACATTGAACGTGCCAGGGCCGCTGGGCGTCTTGGCGTAGAACAGCAATACGTCGTGCATGCGCTGAAAGTGGTTTGTGGGCGAAGGCCACCGGCGGTAACTCCAGATGACCTCATTCTGAAAGCACCGTGGCCCAAATACGGAGTCGATGAGTAGCTTCAAGTAGTGGCTGGCCGTTGGATCGCAGTGCAAATAGATGCTTCCCGCGGGCGTCAAGACGCGATGGAGCTCGACGATCCGCAGGGCCATCATCGCCAAGTAGGCAAGCGTGTCACTATCGCCCAAGAGTAGACGGAACGCCTGCATAGCCTGGGACACCTTACCGCCGCGCTCGACAACCTCTTGATATGCTGACGCCGGGCCCGGTCCCAGCGCCAAGTGTCTTCGAATGCCTTGATCTGGGCGGCGGCTCGCGAGCCGTCTTGCTCAGCGAAGAGGACGTTGTAGTCCTGGTTGCTTTTGAAGGGTGGGTCTAGATAGATGAGGTCCACTGACTCATCTTTGATATGGCGACGAAGCACGTCCAAGTTGTCGCCGTAGTAAAGGATGTTCTCGTCCACGGGCAAAGTATACGCTAGAATGTGCTAAACGTTATCGCCGAGGTGACACCTTTTGGCCGTTCATGCTATACGCTTCCTGCCTGACCCCGTCCTGCGCGAGAAGGCGAAGCGCGTGCCCAGGATTGACGCCTCCATCCACCGGCTGATCGCGGAGATGATCGAAAGCATGCACGCCGCTCGCGGCGTCGGGCTGGCGGCGCCCCAGATAGGCGTCTCGCTACGGGTCATCGTCATTGGCCTGCCGGACGAGGAGCCTTTCGCGCTCATCAACCCGGAGATCGTCAAGCGCAGCGGGCAGCGCGAGGTGACGGAGGGCTGCCTCTCCGTGCCCGGGTACCACGCAGACCTGACGCGCTCTAAGGTGGTGACGGCGAAGGGGCTGGACCCGTCCGGCAAAGAGGTCCGTAAAAGGGGGCGCGAAGACCTTCTAGCCCAGGCGCTGGAACACGAGATAGATCATCTTAACGGCGTCTTGTACATCGACCACCTGCCCAGCCTGGAATCGCTGGTCAAGCTAGAACCTGAGGAGGAAGCGGCCCGCCGCTGACCTGCCCGCCGTGTGAGCGGGCAGGCGGTGAGCGGCCCGCGGGCCAGGTGCCATCTGCTATCCAGCTCCGGCTGAGCGCGCCCCTTGAGGAGCTGTTGCGACGGCTGGTCGCGCTGTTCGACGCCCGCGCAGTGGCAGCCTATGCCACCGGCGGCTGCTTGCGCGACGCCATCCTTGGCCTGCCGCTGCACGATCTCGATATCTCGATCACCGGCGATCCTCTTGAGGTCGGACCCCAGATCGCGGACGCCTTCGGTGGCGACTATTTTCCCCTGGACGAAGAGAGGCGTCTCGTGCGCGTTCTCCTGCCCGATCGCGGGGTGCAGCTGGACCTCCTCCCGCTGCGGGGCGAGATCGAGGATGACCTGAGGGGTCGGGACTACACGGTCGACGCCATGGCGGCGTCGCTGCGAGAAGTGGCCGGCGGACAGATCGACCTGATCGATCCCACCGGCGGCCGGCACGACCTGCGCGCCCGACTGATCCGCGCCGTCTCTGAGGATGCGTTTGTAGCGGACCCGCTGCGCCTGTTGCGGGGCGCCCGGCTGGCCACGCAGCTGGACTTTCAGGTGGAGGAGGGTACAGCCGCGCTCATCAGGCGCCACGCGGCCACTGTTACTACCGCCGCTGTGGAGCGGCAGCGCGACGAGCTGATTCGCACCTTGAGCAGCGTCCGCGCCGCGCGCGGTCTGCGGCTCGTTGATGAGCTGTGACTGCTGTGCTACGTCCTGCCGGAGCTGAACGTCACCCGCGACGTGGCCCAACCCAAGGAGCACCACTGGGACGTGTTCGGCCACAGCCTGGAGGCCGTGGCTGCGCTGGACGTGATCCTGGGCGAGGAGGCGCCCGCCGGAGATGGGCCCGCCCGAGAGCTCTGGGCCGAACTGTGGGGGCAACTCGGCTGGTGGGACGACGCCCGTGACTACTTCCGGCGAGAGGTGGTCGCGGGTAGCTCGCGCTCGGCGGTGCTCAAGCTAGGTGGCCTCCTGCACGACATCGGCAAGCCGCAGACGAAGTCCTTCGACGAGACGGGCCGCATGCGCTTCTTCGGACATTCCGACGCCGGGGCGGATATCTCCTCGCGCCTGCTAGCGCGCCTGCACTTCTCTTCGCGGGAGTCAGACCTGGTTCGAACGATGATCAAGGCTCACCTGCGTCCCCTGCAGATGTCGCAGGCCACCGCGGGCGGGCCCAGCGACCGGGCGATCTACCGCTTCTTTCGCGACTGCGGCGACGCCGCCATAGATACGCTTTTCCTGTCCCTGGCTGATCACCTGGCCACGGTGGGGCCGCGGCTGAGCATGGAGGGGTGGCGGCAACACGTAGCGCTGGTAAACTATATACTCGTGAAGCGGTTCCGGGAGACGGCGGTGGTGCAGCCACCCAAGCTGCTTCGGGGCGATGAGTTGATGAGTGAGCTTGGGCTTCCGCCCGGGCCGCAGATAGGACAGATGCTAGAAGTCATCCGGGAGGCCCAGGCCGCGGGCGAGGTCACTACAAAGGAGGAGGCGTTGGAGCTGGCGCGATCAGCCCTGGCGGCTGGCCGTCTGGCTGAAGACGGACTATGAACGGAGTACTACTGGTCGCCATCGCCTATCCGGCGACTATCGCCGTGCTGTTCTGGCTCGCCTTCCTGCGGCCAGTGCAGCAGCACCAGCGTAAGCAGCGCGAGGAGCTGGCCAGCCTTCGTGTGGGCGATGAAGTGCTGACCCAAGCCGGCTTCATCGCCGTTATCAAGGAGGTTCGCGTGCCAGAAGAGCCCGGGCCCACGGTGTTGATCCTGGACCTGGGTGGCCTGGAGGTACGGGCCATGGCCTCCGCCGTTGCCCAGCGGCTGCAGCCGTCCCCGGCGGAGCCTGTGGGGCCGGAAACAGCCGTCGTCCCAGAGCATCCACAAGCCGTCAAGCAAGTGCAAGGAAGTCCGCATGCGTAATCGCTGGAACCTGATTGTCCTGGGTCTGATAACGACCCTCACCCTCTTCTCCATCCTCGTCGTCTGGCCGGGCTGGCCCAAGCGCTACCTGCCGGACTTCATCGACTACCCCACAGGGCCGATTCTGAGCATAGGCGGCCGGGAAGCGATGAAGCTGGGTCTGGACCTCAAGGGCGGCACCTATGTGCTTTCGGAAGCCGATACGAGCGCGCTGCCACCTGGGACCGACATCGATGAGGCGATGAACGGGGCCAAAGACATCATCGATAGACGCGTCAACGCTTTCGGCGTCTCTGAGACGGAGGTCACGCGGGAAGGCAAGAGCCGGCTGGCCATACAGCTCCCAGGCATCGGGCCGGATGAGGCGGCCAAGCTGATCGGCAAGACGGCCCTCCTGGAGTTCCGTCAACCCAGGCTAAACGAGTCCAAACAGATCTTCTGCAAAGCGCCCGATGGCAGCGAAGTCCTGGTGGCGCCCCAAGACGTCAAGGACGGGATCAATAGCGCGGGCGCCAAGCAGGCGGACTGCATCCGGGGGACGGACGTCATCGGCCAGGTGGAATGGGAGCCGGCGACGGCCACGGACAGTCAGGGACAAGTGCGGGCCCTAACCGGCCGCTTCCTCACGCCAAACAGCGCGAAGGCTGACATCAGTGGCGGGGGCGCCATCGTCGCGCTGGAGTTCACCGGTGAGGGCAGTCTTCTGTTCGAGCAGATCACGACCAGGCTCGTAAGCTATCCTCTGGGGATTTTCCTGGACGAGGACATGATCAGCGCACCGTCCATCAAGCAGCCGATTAACGGCGGGAAGACCGTTATTGAGGGGTTGCAGCTGGACGAGGCCAAGACGCTGGCCATCCAGCTGAACGCGGGCGCGCTGCCGGTGCCCCTCAAGGCGATCCAGACGAGCCAGGTCGACGCCACCCTGGGCGAGACCACCCTTGTGAGAAGCGTGCAGGCGGGCATGATCGGTATCCTGGCGGTAATGGCGTTCATGGTGCTTTACTACCGGTTGCCCGGGATACTGGCCTCCATAGCGCTTGTCACTTACATCTCCACACTGATGATGCTGTTCAAGCTGGGGCCGTTGGTTGGCCCCGTGACGATCACGCTGGCCGGCATCGCCGGTTTTGTCCTCTCTGTGGGTATGGCGGTGGATGCCAACGTCCTTGTGTTCGAACGCATGAAGGAGGAGCTACGCGCCGGCCGCGCCCTCCCTCAGGCCATCGAGCACGGGTTCGACCGCGCCTGGTCATCGATCCGCGATAGTAACGTCTCCACACTCATCACCAGCGGCATCCTCTGGTGGTTCGGCGATCAGTTCGGGGCCAGCCTGGTCAAGGGGTTCGCTCTAACGCTGGGCATCGGAGTGCTGCTTAGCATGTTCTCGGCAATCGTGGTGACGCGGACGCTTCTGCGGGTGATGGTCGGGTCGCCAATGGCGCGCCACCTGTGGCTGTTCGCCCCGGACGTGCGCCCGGCGGAGTCGCGCGCCGCGCGCGGCCCGCAAACGCTGGTCTTGGACTTCGTAAAGAAGCGTGGTTTCTACTTCGCGCTCTCGGCAGCGTTGCTGGTGCCCGGCATCATCTCCCTGCTCATCTCGCCGGCGCTGAAGCCCGGAATCGAGTTCAGCAGCGGCGCCACCTTCACGGTTCAGTTCAAGGACTCAGGTGTTGATCAGAATAACTTGGGCAACGCCCTAGGCGACCTGGGATACGGCGACGCGCGGGTGCAGAAGACCGGCGGCGGCGCCTTTATCGTCCGCCTCAAGGAGTTGAAGGGCCCCGTCGGGCCACCGGTAGGTCCAGCTCCCCCGGGGGATGCCGACAAGATACGGGACGGGCTGATTCAACGGTTCGGGGCTCTGGTCAACAACAACGGCGAGGAGACGAACGCCTTCCAGCACCTGAGCTCCGTCTCGGAGATCGTCTCCAAGGAGATCGGTCGTAATGCCGGCATCGCCGTGGGGGCGGCGGCAATCGCTATCCTGCTATACATATCGTGGTCGTTCCGCAACGTCCCCAAACCTTACCGCTACGGAATAGCGGCGGTCGTTGCGGCGATGCACGATGGGCTGTTCATCCTGGGCGCCTTCTCCATCTTCGGAAAGGTGTTCGGGACGGAAATCAACACGATGTTCATCACGGGCGTTCTGACGGTGATCGGCTTCAGCGTCCACGATACGATCGTTGTGTTCGACCGTATACGCGAGAACGTGGGCCGCTACCCCGGGGCACCGTTCGACGAGGTAGTGAACGCCAGCCTCACGGAAACGGTCGCCCGCTCAATC
>JBGPMY010000084.1:0-7466 GCA_041487235.1 Dehalococcoidia bacterium | reverse complement strand
TACCTGAAGCACATCATCACCCAGAACATCGATAACCTGCACCAGGAGGCGGGCAGCCGCGCCGTCACGGAGATCCACGGCAACCGCACCAAGCTGCGCTGCCTGGAATGCTCCAGCCGCTGGTCTCTGGACGGGTTCGCCATCGACGAGCTGCCGCCGCACTGTCCGGACTGCGGCGGCATCGTTAAGGGCGACACGGTGATGTTCGGCGAGCCGATCCCGCGCGACGCCCTGGACGAGTGCATCAACCAGACCCGCATGTGCGACTGCATGCTGTTGGTGGGGACAAGCGCCGTCGTCTACCCGGCGGCGGGATTTCCGGCCGACGTGAAGACGAGCGGCGGGCGGCTGATAGAGGTGAACCCCAACGAGACGCCCCTCACGGAGATGTCGGACATCGTGCTGCGCGCGCCGGCCGGTGAGGCGTTGCCAGAGGTGATGCTGCGCATCCGGGAGATGGCGGAGGCATAACGGAAGGAGGCCGCATTGGCGAACCTATCGATCGCGCCCGCCCAACCTTCGCAGGCGCCGGAACTGGGGCGCATCTGCTACGAGGCGTTCAAGGATATCTCCGATCGCCACGGCTTCCCCAGCGATTTCCCCAGCGTGGAGTTCGCGCAGATGATCGTTGGCATGCTCATCGGCAGCGAGGACTGCTACAGCATAGCGGCGCTCCAGGACGGCAGTCCGGTCGGCTCTAACTACCTATCGCTCAGCGACGAAGTGGGCGGCGTCGGTCCCGTCAACGTCGATGTCCCGGCCCAGGGGAACGGCATCGGGAGGATGCTCATGGAGGCAGTGCTGAAGTATGCCCGCCAGAACGGCATGGAAAAGGTGCGCCTGATGCAGGACTCCTTCAACATGGCCTCCCTCTCTCTGTACGCCTCGCTGGGCTTCGACACCAAAGAACCCGTGGCTCTGATGATTCCCATGGCAGCGGCGCACGCAGACGAGAGTGTGCGGCCGCTCTCCCCGGACGACCTTCCGGCCATCGAGGGGCTCTCCCGCGACATCTACAAGGTAAGCCGCCGCGACGCCGTGGCCGCGGCGCCCCAGATGGGGATCACGCCGCTTGTCAAGGAGTCCCGCGGCCGCCTGACGGGCTATCTGCTGCCGGGGATCATCGGCCACGGCGTCGCCCAGACGGAGGAAGAGATGCTGGCGCTCATCGGCGAAGCGGCCCGACGCAGCGCCCCGCGGGAGGTGGAGGTCTTCTGCCCGCTGACGGAGGGAACCCTCTTCCGGAGGCTGCTGGCCTCGGGCAGCCGGGTGGTGAAAGTGATGAACCTGATGGCCTACGGCCCTTACGAGGCGCCGGACGGCGTCTGGCTCCCTTCGGTGCTGTACTGAGACGCCCATGAACGCCCTCGATGGCATACGCGTCCTGGACCTGACTATCTGGCAGCAGGGGCCCATGGCCACGGCGATGCTGGCGGACTGGGGCGCCGATGTCATCAAGATCGAGGGGCCGGATTCCCCGGACCCCGGGCGCTCCCTGGTGCGCTACGAGGTTACGAAGGGAGGCCCTAACGCCTACTTCGAGACGCACAACCGCAACAAGCGGGGTATCGTGCTGGACCTGAAGGCGGACGCCGGCCGCCGTGTCTTCTACCGCCTGGTGGAAGGCGCCGACGTTGTCGCGCAGAACTTCCGCGGCGGCGTTAGCGAGCGTCTGGGGATCGACTACGCCACCCTCTCGGAGATCAATCCGCGGCTCATCTACTGCTCGGCGTCAGGCTTCGGCCTCAACGGCCCCGACGCGCAGCGTCCGGCCCTAGACCCGCTGGCGCAGGCGCGGGGCGGCGTCATGAGCGTGACGGGAGAGCCGGAGAGCCCGCCCACGCGCACGTTTGCCGGCTTCGCTGACCAGGTGAGCGCCTTCCTGCTGGCCTACGGCATCATGGTGGCGCTCTTCCACCGAGAGCGCACCGGCCAGGGCCAGATGGTGGACGGCTCCCTCATGCAAGGGACGATCGCAGCGCAGGCGTTCAACATATCTAGCTACCTGATGACCGGCACCTACGCCGGCTCGCCCATTCCCAGGGTGTCCCGCAGGCTGACGAGCCCGCTGTGGAACCACTACCGGGCCAAGGACGGCAAGTGGCTGATGCTGGGGATGGCCCAGGTGGGCCGCTACTGGCCGGCCTTTCGTCAGGCGATGCTGGAGGCCACTGGAGAGCTGCTGGGGCCGGAAGAGATGAGCGTAGACTGGCTCCGCATGCACGCCGCCGAGCTGCTGCAGCTCATCCCACAGATCGACGACGTTTTCGCCTCCCAACCGGCAAGCTATTGGACCGAGCTGTTCCGGCGCCACGATCTGCTGAGCGAGGTCGTCCAGGACTACGGAGACCTATCGTCCGATCCACAAGTCACCGAAAACGGCATGCTGACGACGCTGGAGCACCCGTCTTACGGCCCTCTCGGCATCGTGGCGCCGGCGGTGAACCTGAGCGCCACTCCCGGCAGCATCCGCTCGCCGGCGCCGGAGTTTGGTCAGCACACGGAAGAGGTGCTGCTGGAGGCCGGTTTCGGCTGGCCTGAGGTGGAGGCGCTGAGGTCCGCAGGCGTCATCGGTCACAGGGCCGCGGAGAGAACGTAACGGAAGGCTTCAGCCTTCCACGGATGAGCACGGGCCTCGCCTAACAGATGGAGGTCTAAAGGCCTCCGCTACAGATATCGAGCCGGAAGCTTCGAGTCCAGCGCACAGGCGACAGGCTGAAGCCTGTCCCTCGAGGACTGTTGGGGGCTAGCCCTTAGGGTGGTAGGCCATCAGCTTGCGCAGCTTGCGCAGCGTGCGGAAGAGGATCACTCGCACGTTGGCCTCGCTGAGCTCCATGATCTGGGCGATCTGATTGTTGGACAGCTCAGCGTCGAACTTGAGGGAGACGATGTCCTGCTCACGCTGGGGGAAGCCGCGCACCAGCTGGGCAACGGCGTTCAGCTCCTCCCGCAACAGGATCTCGCTCTCGACGGAGGCGCTGCTCGGGGCGATCGCCTTCATGATATCTGGATCGACGATGGTCTCTCGGTTGTGCTTGCGGCCGTGGCTGATGATGACGTTGCGGGCGATAGTGAAGAGCCACGTGGAGAAGGCCTCATCGTTGCGCAGCGACTCCGCCTTGAGAAACGCGCGCTCAAATGCGTCGGCTACCAGGTCCTCGGTGACCTGCACATTGTGGACGCGGCCGTAGACGTAAGCGAAGAGGCGTGGGAAGAACTGGCGATACTTCTCTGCGAACTCGTCCAGGCGGCGCGTCGCGACGGCCGCGTCATCGAGGGCGGTGGAGCCGAAGAGCTGGGAAGTCATCGGTCGGGGTGCAATCCTCGCTAAAGAAAACTACGGGCGATTCTAGCAGCTACTAGACAAGCCACGATGTCATGTGCATAATGACACCTGAATTCTATATCGGTATAGTGCAAAGTAGTTTTGCGCTTCGACCATTCGCTGTCAATGTAGAATTGTGGTTCCGTAATAGGTGAGAGTCACTATACGAGAGGGGCTGAAAGGGTGTCAACCCTGTTCGTTACAATAAACGGGGAAAATCGCGTGTATAGATGGGCCGCTGACTTTCAGGGAGTGAACCGCTGATGCCCAAGAAGTGGAATTTCCTTAGCAACTACGGGCTGGTGCTTACGCATCTGTTCCAGAACTCGCGCGCCACCTTGCGGGAGATCGCCAGGGGCACGGACCTCACGGAGCGGGCGGTGTACCAGATAGTGCGCGACCTGGAGGAGAACGGCTTCATCCAGAAGAGGCGCGTGGGACGTCGCAACGTGTACCAAGTGAACGAGGCAGCTCTGTTCAGCTTCCCCGTCTATCAGGATCTCAACATCGCGCAGATGATAACGGCGCTGCGCCGCATCATGGAAGAGCGCCGGACGACCGCCTAACCGGGCCTAGCCACCTACTCGCGTCGGGGGGATGCCGTAGCGCTTGACCCCGCCGGTGAACATATACTCCACAATCCCAAAGCCCGTCTCGCCGTTCAGTTCGTAGCGCGTGTGCTGGTCGTAGCCGAAGGACGCCGCCTCCGCCTGCGCCAGCGTTTGCGGGTCCTCGGCCCAGCGGGTCATGGGCGGGAACAGGAAGATGCTGCTGATCTCGCGGGCCCCCAGCTGCAGCGTCTCTCCGTCTGCGGTCGTTAGCCGGAAGCGCGCCGACTTCGGGCGCTTCGTGCCTGGATTGATGTCCAACTCGTGCTCGATGCGCTGGATCGGCCGGACGTTGCCGTTCTCGTAGGTCACGGCGCCGTCCTGGTGGATAATCTCGCCCTCCGGCGTCTCCCAAAGCCAGGCGGAGATGCAGAACTCCTTGAATTGAGCCGCGATCCAGATCCACATCGGCACGCTGCGCATGTCCCGGATACCCCACGACCGGTCGCGGATGCCGATGACGTCCGTGAATACCTTGTCGCCGATCCGGAACTCACCTTCGTACCTGCCCGCCTGCGTGTAGTGCCTCTGGTGGACGACGGTGTAGTCACCCTTGTCCCAGCGAATGGTGTCGAAGAAGTAGAGGGGGCAACGCGCCCGGAACGTCAGCGAGGCGCCGATCCCGTTGGCCTCGTCCGCCAGCTCGAGTCGCCAGGTCGTGAGCGGCTCGACTACGGAGCAAGACAGGGATCCCACCTGCATGACGTCCCGGTCGTTGGCCAGGGGGCGGGTGTTGAAGTAGGCGTAGTGCTGTCCCTGGTAGTTCACGAACATAAAGGCCTGCATGATCTTCCGGTTGGGGAAGGCGCCCAGGCCGGTCAAGGCCGCGAACTCACCGCTCTTGTCGTGGATGTTGAAATAGAAGCGGTCCTGCCAGTCCGCGTGCTCTGAGGCGACCTCCGCCAGCGGCTTCTCCGTCTGGTGCACCAGGTATTCGTCTGCCTTGCTGACCATGCGCGCTCCCTCCTTGCTCCCTATCTCGCTGTCCAGAAGCCTGTGAAGGCTGTCAGCGAAAGACTACCGTGAGCACGTCCTTTTCGAACGCCCAGGAGACCGCCTCCTGGTCGCGCACCTCCCGCGGCAGGGCCAGGAGGCAGCGACGCCCGTCCAGGCGAACGGCCACGCCGTCGTCGGTCTGTTCCAGACTGAGCTCCTCCCGCCTGGCGAAGGGGAGAGGCAGGCTGAGTATGTACTGATCATCCTGTCGCGACAGCGACTGGGGCGGCCAGCGATGAAGCACCCGCGCGGGGTCCTCTTCGCCATACAGGTCCCGCGCCAGGCGCGACAGCCGTTCGGGGCCTCGGGGCGCCGCCGATAGCGCGGCCAGACTGAGGACCGGCATGGGGCGAACGGACTGCGTGGCGCGCTGCAACAGCTCGGCGTGCTCCCGGCGCGCCGCGTCGAAGAATGGGTCGGTCACCTGGTCAGGCAGCATGCGGTTCAGCACCAGGGCGTCGACAGGGTACGCGAACAGGCTCAAGGCGGCCATCGCCTGCTCGGCGTCGTCGAGGCGTGCCCCTTCAGCGGCGAGGACGAGCCGCACGGAAGACTTGTCGGCGTCGGTCAGAAGATCGCGGAGCTGAGCTAGCCGCCCCAGCAGGAGGCGGCCGCGGTCAAGGACGTCGTCGCCCGCGGTGGCGTAGTCCCCGGCGAAGACCCGCAGGAACGGCTCGAATACGGTAGGCTGGCGCGGGGCGAACAGGCGTTCCAGCCAGCGCGCGGCGGCGTCCAGAGCGGCGGGCAGGTCCAGGAACTGGTTGAGGGGCGCCCCGTCCACGACGATGACGTCGTAGTCTCCAGAGGAGGCGCAGGCTTCCAGCTCCAGCAGAAGTCCCACGTGGTTCATGCCTGGCAGCGAGGTCAGGTCCTCGGCCAGCTCGGCCTCCATCCCGCGCCAGTCCAGCACCTGTTGCAGCCAGTCTCGGAACTCGTCCTTCGAGCCGCGCCTCTGACGGCCCTCGAAGGCCAGAAGGTTGTCGCCGACTCGCGCGGGTCTCGCCGGCAATGAAGTGTCCAAGGCGTGGCCCAGCCCGGGGCCGAGCCCGAAGACGAGGGTGCTTCGCCCTGCGGCGGCGATCGCCACGCCGGTGGCCGCGGCCAGCGTGCTGACGCCGCTACCGCCCTTGCCGGAGAATGCGATGATGCGTGTCACAACCAATTTCCTTGCGGGGAATGCGGGTAGATGATAGCACAAGGAACAGCGCGCGGCCTCCGCTTCCGAAGCATTGACGTGCGCTTGTGGGCCACCATAGAATCAGACGCACCATGCCTGTGGACAGCGACGCCGTTCCCCTCGGCCAGGTGGCCCCGGACTTCGAACTGACGTCCATCGAGGGACAGGAGGTCAAGCTCTCCAGCCTTCGGGGCCGGCCCGTTGTTCTCGTCTTCCTGCGCGGGTTCCGCTGACCGTTCTGCCGCCGGCACCTCTCGCAGTTGCGGGACAGATACGCGGAGTTCCAGGAGCGGGGCGCGGAGATAATCGCCGTGGCGCCGGATGCGCTGGAGAACGCGCGCACCTACTTCCAGGTCAACGAGATCCCGTTCCCCTGCCTGCCAGACCCCGAGCGCCGTGTGTTCCGCCTGTACGGCGTCAGGAGCGCGGCCATCTCCTTGGGCCAGCGGCCTGGCCTCTTTGTCATCGATAAGGATGGCGTCGTGCGCTACGCCTATCTGGGCTGGCAGCAGTGGGAGATTCCCCCTGTGGACGATACCCTGCGCCAGCTGGACGCCGCTCTGAGCGAGACATGAGACAGGTGACATGAAACAGGTGGCTAGCCGCTAGCGCCTCATGTCTCCTGTTTCGTGTCGCCTGTCTCGCCCACCACGCTATACTTGAACTGAACGCCGCCCCTGCCGAACGAGGAGGAGAGGGAGCATGGATGGGTTTCTGCCCCGTAAGATAGAGGTGCCCTGGAGCGCGCCCCGCATCGCCGTGCTGGAGATATCGGGCGCCATCGGCATGCAGGTGCGCGGCCCGGAGATGGTACGCACTATCAAAGGGCTGACGGAGGACGCCCGCGTGCGCGCCGTGGTCGTGGAGGTCGACTCGCCCGGCGGTTCCGCGCCCGTCTCCGATGCCATTCACCGGTCGCTGCGCAAGCTTTCGGCGCGCAAGCCCACGGTCTCCTTCGTGATGAGCGGAGCGCTCTCCGGCGGCTATCTTATCGCCTGCGCTACCTCCAAGATCGTCGCTCTTCCCACCGCCCTAATCGGCTCCATAGGCGTCATCTTCATGCGGCCGGTGGTGGAGGAGCTGATGCAGAAGGTGGGGGTGCAGATGGTGATGACGCACCAGGGGCGGCTGAAGGGGATGTTCCAACCCTGGCGCGCGCCGTCGCCGGAGGAGCAGGAGAAGGTACAGGCGCTGACCGACGAGTACTACCGCTGGTTTGTGGACGCGGTAGCGAAAGCGCGGGGGCTTTCGCCGGAAGTCGTGCAGCAGTACGCGACGGGCGAGATGTTCTCCGCCGTGCGGGCCAAGGAGATGGGGCTCATCGACGAGCTGGGGGACATGGAGGCGGCGCTGGACATGG
>JBGPMY010000083.1:0-7469 GCA_041487235.1 Dehalococcoidia bacterium | reverse complement strand
TTCGCGCCCAGGTAGAAGTCGACTTCGATGGCCTCCAACTCTTGGTCGGGCGTGTAGCCGCTCAGCGCCTGGACTACGACGAAGAGGTAGTCGCCGTGATCGTCGATCTTGGCCGGGTCCACATGCGGCGATGTGCTGTCCTCAATGGTGAGGGGGTGGAAGTGGAACACCTCGCGGAGGACGTCGGCGTCCGCCTCGGACCTGATCAGCAGATCGATCCAGATCAGGCCCTTCTCGTCCGAAAGTGCTTTGGGCAGATGTGATGGGTCGGAGACTGGGACTACAGTGCCGTCTCCGCTGCGGTAGATGCCAGTAAAGCGCCCGCTATCCGCCATCACGTGCGCATTCTAGCGCGAATCGGCGCCACAGACGACATGCAGTACCGCTAGCGCGATCAGCTGTGGCAGCCGGGAGGCCTGCCTATCCCTTGACCACGCCGATGGGCCGCATGCGGCAGACCTTCCTGGCGATGCCAGCCTCATCCAGAACGTCGATCACCATCGCCACGTCCTTGTAGGCCTCGCTCGCCTCTTCCGCTAGCAGCGCCCGGTTCTGCGCTCGAACGTAGATTCCGCGCTCCGCCAGCCGCTGCGCCACATCCACGCCGGCCAGTACGCGCCTGGCGTCGCCGCGGCTGCGGATGCGGCCCGCGCCGTGACAGCTCGATCCCCAGGTCTCCGCCATCGCCTGCTTCGTCCCGACCGCTATGTACGAGTAGCGGCCCATGTCGCCCGGCACCAGCACCGGCTGGCCGATGCGCTGGTACTTGGCCGGCACGTCCGGATGCCCCGGCGGAAAGGCCCGGGTCGCCCCCTTGCGATGGACGCACACCGTCAGCTCGTGCGAGTTCACGCGGTGGCGCTCCATCTTGGCGATGTTGTGGGCCACGTCGTACACCAGAAACATCCCCAGGTCTTCTCGCGCGTCGCGGCCCAGGATGCGCTGGAACGCCTGGCGCGTCCAGTGCGTGATCAGCTGGCGGTTGCAGAAGGCGAAGTTGGCCGCCGCCGTCATGCCGCCCAGGTAGTCCTGTCCTTCCTTCGACTTGATGGGCGCGCAGGCCAGCTGCTTGTCCGGCAGGTGAATGCCGTAGCGCTGCGACGCCTGTTCCATGACGTCCAGGTAGTCCTGGCAGGTCTGGTGCCCCAGCCCGCGCGAGCCGCAGTGGATGAAGACCATCACTTGCCCCGGCCCGCTGATGCCCATCACCTCTGCCGCGGCGGCGTCGAACACCTCATCGATGACCTGGACTTCCAGGAAATGGTTCCCGGATCCCAGGGTGCCCAACTGCGGCCCTCCGCGCTCCTTCGCCCTCTTGCTGACCTTGTCCGGATCGGCGCCCTGCAGCGCGCCGCCGCTCTCGATCGCCTCCACGTCCTCCGGCCAGGCGTACCCGTGCTCCAGCGCCCACCTGGCGCCCTTCACCAGCACATCGTCGATCTGGCTCAGTCCGATGCGCACCTGTCCAGAGCCACCGATGCCGGCGGGGACGTCCCGGAATATCTGGTTCACCAGCTCCTTCAGCAACGGTCGCACCTCGTCTTCCGTCAGGTTGGTGCGGAGGACGCGCGTCCCGCAGTTGATATCGAAGCCAACACCGCCCGGCGAAACGACGCCGTCCTCCGCGCGCATCGCCGCTACGCCGCCGATCGGGAACCCGTACCCCCAGTGGATATCCGGCATCGCCATCGAGTACTTGACGATGCCAGGGAGGAAGGCCACGTTGGCCACCTGCTCGATCGCCTGGTCCTGGCCAATGATGTCCAGCATCTGTTCGGAGGCGAAGATGAGCCCCGGCACCAGCATGCCGGCCTTGTAGTCTTGCGGCAGCAGCCAGCGCCATTCGTCTACCTTGTGGAGGATGGCCTTCCAGTCTTTGGGCATCTCGTCTCCTCCTAACCGCTGATCCTTGACCCTCGACCCTGGCCCTAGATATCGAGGAGGACCGTCGCCCGGTAGCCGCCGTCTTCGGGCGCGATCTCCAGCATGTGCCGCGTAACGGCCTTGACACCGCAGCGCAGGTCGTGCCGGCCACGGTCTATCCGCTCGCCGAAGGCGCGGCCCCGCAGTCGCGTGTCGGACAGCTCATCGATCTCGAATCGCCGGAAGAGCATCTCCTGGGCGTCCAGATAATACAGCAGCTCTGTCAGCCAGTTCACCAGCAGCCCCTCGCGGTCCCGCGCTTCGACCTTGATCGAGCGCTGCTCCTGCTCCTCGACACCGCTGAGGTCCGCCATCAGCGCAAACATACCTTGAGCGGAGTTGGCGAACAGCGCCCGTAGGTCGGCGCCATGAGCAACAATACCCACATCGGCTGTATGTTCGAAGACCTCGAAGGGCGGTCGGGCGTCGCGCGTGTCAACCTCCGTCGTCACTATTATAGCTGCTGGGGATGGACACGCTCGGCGTGGCGAACCCGACTTGTAACATTATTCCCGAATTCCGCATCTATAATAGCGTCCGGAAGACATAAGCCGGCAGATTGAGTAACCGCCATAACGCATTACCAATTAAGTTAACCTCCCACGCGTCTCTGGCGTTATACTCTGCAAAACATGACAACTTGAGGGGCGACCTCCTTCTGGTCTCGCTCAACGAGCGAGATGACGAGAGGCAGTCTGGGGCGGACTGCCTCTCGCGCTTTTCCCTCCCAAACCGTCGAACCCCCGTCTACGTATATCCAATTGTTTCGGATGAACGCACCGGAGGTGACGCATGCGCCCCGTTTGGATCCTGGCCACTACCATCCTCTCGCTTCTAGCCCTGGCCGCCGTCGCCCTATCGTCGGCAGGCGGGGCTGCGGCCGATCAGACTCAGATCGAGGTCGGCAGCTTCTACTTCTGCGACGCTTCGTTCACGAGCGGTGTCTGCGAGAAGACCGTCAACGCCGGCGATACTGTTCTCTGGAAGGTCGCCTCCGGTACCCACACGGTCGCAGAGTGCGATAGCGGCTTCACGACCTGCCCGCCCTCCGGTGGCTTCGACTCCGGCACCCTCAGCGGCGGCAGCCAGTTTCCCCACACGTTCGCCAGCCCCGGTGTCTTCTATTACCGCTGCAACATCCACCCAGACCAGATGCGTGGCAGGGTAACCGTGGCTGCGGTGGCAACCCCCACGCCGACCTCCGCCGCCACCTCCACGCCGGTGGCGTCCCTGGCCTCCACGCCCACAGCAGCAGCGCCAGCCACTCCCGCCAAGGCACCCAGCGCGGGCGGTCCCCCTTCTGACGCGTCGGGTGTGCCCTGGGACGTCTTACTGGCCGCCGCCGGGGCGCTCCTGCTCGTGGGCTCGGCGGGCCTGGCGCTTCCGGCCGCGCGGCGGTCACGCCGCTAAGCAACCCGATGGTCGGCGGCGACAAAACAGTGGGAGCCGCCCAAGGGCGGCTCCCACTGCGCGATGTGAGCTGATGCTTGCTCTATCTAGCCGCACTTCCCCTCGAGCAGCTCCCGTATCTCGCGCACCGTCTCGTTGCGCCAGCTGGCCCAAACGGGGCCCTGCTGGAACTCATCGTAGAGCGGGCGCGCCTCCTCGCGGCTCTTACCCTCAAACATCTTTCGCACCTCGGCCATCTGCTCGTTGGCATTGGCCGGGCGCTCGATCCAGTGGGCGATGTAGCGGTGGTCGTGGGTATAGAAGACGAACGTCGGGATGGACTGGGCCTCGCCGTGGTTCAGGAATTCGCTCATGATGTCCAGATTGTCGTCGCGCGGGAAGATGCGCAGCTCCATGCCAGAAGCCTCAGCGATGCGCGCCATGACGGGCAGGCCGCGAAACACATCCGGGCACCAGTCCTCGCCCAGAGCCAGCACCCTGGCCGGGCCGCCCGCGCGCCCGACGAGCTCTCGGAGGGCGGCCGCGTCTTCGTCGCTCACCACTGTTTCCCGGTAGTTGTACTCGAACTTCTCCCGGTTACGCTGCACGCGCTCGTTGAGATACTGCGACCAAGTCAATCCGGCGGCGAAGCGCTCCGGCGTGACCACGCTTTCCTTCTGCTGAGTCATGGAGACCTCCTCCTTACGCTGTGGGGCGCACCATCAGGCGCGATGAGAATAACACAATCGTCAACTCCGCGTATCGTTGGCGTCGGCCGGCGGCAGGCCGGCGGCCCTCTTGGCTTCCTGCCAGAGCGCCAGCTTCGCGGCCAACTCGCTGTTACGCAAGTCTTGGCCACGCTCGCTGGCCAGCGCCTCCATGCGCCGGAACACTCTTGCGAAGCCGCGACAGGTGGAGCGCAGCGCCTCTTCGGCATCGCATTCGTACCAGCGCGCCAGATTGACGAGCGCGAACAGCGCGTCGCCGGCTTCTTCACGCTGCTCCCGCGGCGTCGGCGCCCGCTTCAGCTCTTCCAGCTCTTCCTCAAGCGCCTCCCATGCCTGCTCTAGCGACGCGAAAGCGAAGCCTGCCCGCTGGGCCCGCCGCTGCAGCGCCTGGGCGTAGGCCAGCGCCGGCAGCGTAGTCGGTATGCCTGTAAGGGCGGACTCATCGCCCCGCTCCTGGCGCTTCAGCTCGTCCCACTGCTCCACCACGGCCTCCGGCGTCTCCGCTACGGCGTCGCCGAAGACGTGGGGATGACGCCGCACCAGCTTATCGGCGATGCCCTGGACCACGTCACCTAGGCGGAACTCACCCGTCTCTTCCGCGATCTGCACGTGGAGCAGCACCTCCAGAAGCAGGTCACCCAACTCCTCGCGCAGACGCTGGCAGTCCCCTTCGTCCAGGGCTTCCAGCGTCTCGCTGGCTTCTTCCAGCAGGTACGGGCGCAGGGACTCGTGCGTCTGTATCCTGTCCCAGGGGCAGCCATCAGGGCCGCGCAGCCTGGCCACGAGCCTCCGCAATCCAGCGAAGGTCCGGAGTTCTCTGCTCGACAGATTCATCGGAACGTCCTTTCGAAAAGAGCCGCGAAGCCATCATAACCGGTCGCCAAAATCGTTGACAAAACGCCGCCGCCGTACCTACGATGAAAACAAATCTGCTGCAAAGTCGTTCGCTGAAAGGGGGAGGCCGCTCTGGGCCTCTTTCGTGCTCTAACAATAGGGCTGTTCATCCTCGCGATTCCCGTCGCCCTGATCACGACTAACATCCGCGTCGCGGTCTCTGAGAAGCCTGTCTACGACTACGCCGTTCGCAACTACGGGGCGGAAGCGGCCTCCGGCATTCCCCAATCCGAACTGCTTCGCGCCAACGGCGAGATTCACCGCTATCTCACCGCGGACGGCGCCGGGCCCCTGGCCATCGACGTTCGCAATCAAAAGGGAGAGACCGTACCGCTGTTCACCGCCCGCGAGACCGCCCACATGGCAGACGTGCGGGACCTGGTGCAGACGCTGTTCACGGCGCAAGCGCTCGCTGTCGCCGCGGTTATCACGCTGGCGGTGGTGGTGCTCGTCCTCTGGCCGCCGCGAGCGCTGGCGGCCGTCGCGCTCTACGGTTCGCTGCTGACGGCAGGCGTTCTGGGGCTAACGGCGCTGGTAGCCGTCTCCGGCTTCGACTCCGCCTGGACTCAGTTTCACGTAATCGCCTTCAGTAACGACCTCTGGGCGCTGAATCCGGCCAGGGACCACCTCATCCAGATGTTCCCGGAGGCGTTCTGGCGCGACATAACGATGCTGATCGGCACCGCCACAATGCTGGAAGCAGTGCTCATCTCCGGTGTTTCAGTCGCGTACCTGATCCTCAGCCGGCCCAAGGAAGAGGCGGGGGCGCTGGCCGAGGCGAGGCCTGCGCTGCCCCACCCACAGATCGAGACGCGACCTCGCATCGCGCCGCCGAACCCGAAGCACTACGTGCACTAGGGATTGCGCCGACGATGAGGGAAAGCGGAGGCCGCTTCGGCAGGCTCAGGACAGGCTTTAGGCCTCCCGTGGCGACCTGAATCCGGCGGCTCACGAACATCAAGCCGCGCACTTCAGTGCGCGGTAGAAGAAAGCGGACATCGCCGCCCGCGCCGCTAGTTCAGATTGCAAGTGCAGCCGGCGCAGTCGCCGCCGGAGCAGCCGCCGCAGCCGCCGCCGGCAACGGAGCTCGTCTCGCCAAAGCTGTCTCTGGACAGCGCTGCGAACGTCGATAGCACACGACGGCCGGCTGTGTGTCCTTGCGGGCAGCTCGCCCTATCGTCCATGCGGCTCGCAGGCCGCAGCTGCTCGAACCGCGTGTCGCACTTCTGGCAGACGTATTCGTAGAGCGGCATCTTATCACCTTCTGTCTTCGATGCTAGGATAGCAACGAGCCCTTCGTCAAACGCGCGACGACTGATGCGCTGATCGAATGTCGTCGCTACAATCAGAAGCTGTGGCTGCATCGATGACTTGTTCTACATTTCGAGACGCCCGGCGCCAGGAATTCGATACATGAGCGAGTTCACGATCCGCGAGGCACGCGCCGGCGAGATCCAGGCGATCCTGGAGCTGTGGCTGGCGACGGGCTCCGGCCCCTCCATCACCGACACGCCGGAGCACCTGCGCATACTGACGGAGAAGTCGCCCGATCTCTTCCTGGTGGCGGAGGCGGACGGCCGCCTCATCGGCTCCGTGCTGGGCGGCTGGGACAACTGGCGCGGCCACATCTACCGGCTGGCGGTGCACCCGGACTTCCGCCGCCACGGCCTGGCGCGCGCCCTGACGGCCGAGATCGAGCGCCGCCTCCGCGCCAAGGGCGCCCGCCGCATCTACGCTCTGGCCGCTACCAAGCAGGAGATGGGCGTCAAGTTCTGGGAATCGCTGCCTTACGAGAAGTCGAAGGACATCCCGTACGTGCAAACGTTCGACAATTGACTGTACACCTGTCATTCTGAGCGACCGCGAACGCATCACGTTCCTGAACGTCGCATCTGAGCGAAGAATCTCGGCGATAGGGCGGCCCGGGGCTGCTACTCCAGGTAGTCCTTCAGCTTCTTGATGCGGCTCCCGTGTGTCGTTCTGAGCGGCGGCCACGTCCGCTCGTGGCCATCCTGTATCTTCGCGAAGGAACCTGGGGTGGGGTAAACGTCTGCGCGCGGAACTTGCGCGGTACCCCTTGGGCCTTCGCGCCGGATCATCTGACCCACCCTGCCGCGCCGCCCCAGATTCCTTCGCGTGCCGGTGCTGGACGAGCATCCGGGCGGCATCGGCGCTCAGAATGACAGGTTGGAGGTGGCAGTGGGCTCCGGATGACCAGGCGGCACGGCACCGGGCTGCGCCAGATCCCTGCCTCGCGCCCGCCTACTGCGGACTTGCCGCTCAGAAGGCAGCCGGCCTACTCCAGGTAGTCCTTCAGCTTCTTGCTGCGCACTCCACACCGTCATTCTGAGCGCCGGCCATGCTCGCGACGCGGAAAGTCGGCACCTTCGCGAAGGAATCTGGAGGGTGAGGCAACGTCCGCGCGCGGCTGCTGCCCAATGCCCGCCGCGAACTTACTCCAAGTAGTCCTTCAGTTTCTTGGATCGGCTGGGGTGGCGTAGCTTCCGCAGCGCCTTGGCCTCAATCTGGCGGATG
>JBGPMY010000082.1:0-7485 GCA_041487235.1 Dehalococcoidia bacterium | reverse complement strand
TGCGCTGCCGGCCTATTACATCGTCGCCACGGCGGAGGCCTCGTCCAATCTCGCGCGCTATGACGGCGTGCGCTACGGCCTGCGCGTTCCCGGCGCGACTCTGGTCGAGATGTACCGCAAGACGCGCGGCCGCGGCTTCGGCGCTGAGGTCAAGCGGCGCATCATGCTCGGCACCTACGCGCTCTCAGCTGGCTACTACGACGCCTACTACCTGAAAGCGCAGAAGGTGCGCACGCTGATCCGGCGCGAGTTTGACGCCGCCTTCCAGACCCACGACATCCTGGTGACGCCAGTCTCGCCCACTCCCGCCTTCAAGCTGGGCGAGAAGATCGACGACCCGCTCCAGATGTACCTCAGCGATGTCTGCACCATCCCCGTCAACATCGCCGGGTTGCCCGGCATCTCGCTACCCTGCGGATTCGCCACGGCGGACGGCGGCGCCCGCCTGCCCATCGGCGTCCAGATGCTGGCCAAGCCGTTCGACGAAGCCACCCTCCTGCGCGCCGCCTACGCCTACGAGCAGTCCACGGACTGGCACAAACAGTTCCCGCCGCTGTGAAGCGGTATAATGGGCCCAAGCCCATGAAGAGATATCTGCTGAAGGTGGAAGTGGAACCTCTGGAAGAAGGCGGCTATTTCGCTACGTGCCCAGATCTCCAGGGCTGCCACGCCGAGGGTGACACCATCGCTGAGGCTCTGGAAAACGTGGAAGACGTGGCCCGGGTCATCATCGAACTCTGCCTGGAGAAAGGTCTACCACTGCCACCAGAACTGGAGAGCGGAAAAGAGCCGCCTCTGATACGCGCCGAACTCATGGTGCTGATTGCAGCTTGAGGTACGCCGAGCTTGTACGTAAGTTGCGGCGTCTGGATTTGGAGTTATACAGCCAGGCCAAAGGAAGCCACGAGGTTTGGTGGGACCCGGCAACGGGTAGAAGGGCCACGATCGCCAACCATCCCGGCAAAGAGATCAAGAAGACGACGCTGGCGAGCGTGCTGAAGGACCTGGGACTCTCCGAGAAGGACCTCGAAGGTCTATGACTCCGTGACCCGCCCCCGCACCCTCGCCGATATTCCCACGCCCGCCCTCGTCATCGATTTGCCCGCCATGGAGCGCAACATCCGGCGCATGGCGGACTTCTTCTCGCAGGGCGCCTGCCGGCTGCGGCCGCACTTCAAGGCGCATAAGACGCCGGAGATCGCCCGCCGCCAGCTGGCCGCCGGCGCCTGCAGCGGCCTCACCTGCGCCACCGTCGGCGAGGGGGAGATCGCCTCGTCGTTCTGCGACGACATCCTGATCGCCAACCAGGTCATCGGGCGGGACAAGGCTCCGCGCGCCGCAGCCCTGGCCAAGCGCATCGACATCAAGATCGCCGTCGATTCGGCAGCGGGACTCGAGCAGATCGCCTCGGCGGCCCGGGACGCCGGCGTCACCGTCGGCGTGCTCGTCGAAGTGAACATCGGCTTCCGCTGCGGCGTCGCCCCGCATGAGCCCGCCCTGGCCCTCGCCACGCAGGTGGCGCAGACGCAAGGCGTGGCCCTGCGCGGCTTCATGGGCTACGAAGGCCACGTCGTCGGCCTCGACGACCGGGAATCGCGCGAGGCCGGCGCCCGCCAGGCGCTGGACCGCCTTCTCTCCACGGTGGCCATGGCCCAGGAAGCGGGCCTGCCCTGCGACATCGTCTCGGCGGGCGGCACCGGCACCTACGACATCACCGGACGGACGGACGGCGTGACGGAGGTCCAGGCCGGCTCCTACGCGCTCATGGACACGGCCTACGCCAAGCTGAATCTCCCGTTCGAGCACGCTTTCGCAGTGCTGGGCACCGTCCTCAGCCGGCCCAGCCAATCGCTCTGCGTCGCCGACTGCGGCCACAAGGCCTGCACCGAAGACCACGGCTTCCCCGACGTCAGAGACATCGAAGGGGCGAGCGTTCTCTTTCTGGCCGACGAGCACGCCTTGATCACAGTGCCCGCGAGCTGCGACATCCAGCCTGGTGATCGCGTCCAGCTCTGGCCTTCGCACATAGACCCCACGGTCAACCTGCACGACGTCTTCTACGCGCTGGACGGCGAGACGGTGGTCGACGTGTGGCCTATCACGGCTCGGGGATATCCGGAGCAGCGGCAGGCGCTGCCATAAGCCCCGTGTTAAAGACGGAAATCCCAGCGCGCACTCGGACGCCAACACTTGCGGATGACATTCGATTCCGCCTCTGCTACCATTACCAGAACAACGCGCGCCAGGCGCGCTCCTCGGGAGGCAGACAGTTTGACCGACGGTTGCTACACGCCAAAGAGACGCCACTTCTCCGAGAAGGTGCTCGGCATCTCCTCCTCCGGCATCCGTCACTTCTTCGAGCTCATCGCCAACATGGACGGCTGCATCTCCCTGGGCGTCGGCGAGCCGGACTTCGTCACTCCGGAGCCGTTCGCCCGCGCCGCCTTCGACGCCGTCCGCCGCGGCGAGACGCACTACACCTCCAACTACGGCCTGCCGGAGCTGCGAGAGGCGATCGCGGACCACCTCGATCGCCTGTACGGCGTCCGCTACGATCCCCGCAACGAGATCATCGTCACCATCGGCGTCTCGGAGGCGCTGTTACTGGCCACGCACGCGCTCCTCGATCCGGGCGACGAGCTGCTGTCGCCTGACCCCTACTACGTCGCTTACCTGCCCTGCTGCGTGCTGGCGGGAGGTAAGTTCGTCCCAGTGCCCACGCAGATGGAGCACGATTTCCGCGTCTCCGCCCACGAGATCGAGACGCGCATAACCGATCGCACGAAAGCCATCCTGCTTGGCTATCCGTCCAACCCCACGGGCGCCCAGATGACGCGCGACGACCTGGCAGAAGTGGCCGATCTGGCCGCGCGGCGCGACCTCATCGTCATCTCCGACGAAATCTACGATCGCCTCTCCTACGGCATCCCCCACACCTGCTTCGCCTCTTTGCCCGGGATGAAGGAGCGCACGGTGCTCATGGGCGGCTTCTCCAAGGCCTACGCGATGACCGGCTGGCGCGTGGGCTGGGTCTGCGCCCCGGCGGACATCCTGGAGGCGATGATGAAGATCCACCAGTACATCATCATGTCCGCGCCCACGCCATCTCAGTACGCGGCGCTGGAGGCTATCCGCAGCGGCGAGGAGTACACGCAGCAGTTCGTCCAGGAGTTCGACGCCCGCCGCCGGATCATGGTATCCGGGCTCCGCAGCATGGGGCTCACGACCTGCGAGCCGCGCGGCGCCTTCTACGCCTTCCCCTCCATCCGCTCCACTGGCCTCACGGAGATGGAGTTCGCGGAGCGCCTGCTGGACGAGGAGAAGGTCGCCGTCATCCCCGGCTCCGCCTTCGGCGAATGCGGCCGCGGACACGTCCGCATGTGCTACGCCACACCCAAGCCGCTCCTGGAAGAAGCGCTGGAGCGCATCGGCCGCTTCGTCCAGCGCCTGCAATAGCCCTGTCGCAGTCACCGCCGCGCTGCCACGCCACATCTTCCAATCGCGGTAAGATTCAAGGGTGCGGCCAATAATCACGGCGCTGATGAACAGTAGAGCCGCCGCCGTCCTGGCCGCGCTCGCGGCTGGCGCAGTGGTCGCGACGATCCTGATCGCCGTTCTCTGGTTCGATGGCTCGAGCACGTCCACCACACCAACACCCCCTGGCGCGGCTCAACGAACCGCCGCGAACTCCGTTTCGCCCATCTCCCCTTCCACGTCAGCGGCGACCAGCGCACCCAAGTCAGGCGGCTACCGGTTGGTACCGGACGTCACAACAGCCACCTTCGACCGCATGGTGGACTTCGCGATAGCCCCCGGCACAAACGGCCAAGAAGCCGTCATCATCACGCAGCACGAGGGACAGCTCTGGCGCGTATCCCTCAGCGGCTCTTTCCAGCCCAGCCTCTTCGGCGACATCCAGGGCCGCATCAACAAGGGCGAAGAGGAAGGGCTGCTCTCCCTCGCCTTCTCCCCGGACTACCAGCAGGACAGGCGCGTGTACCTCTACTACACCTCCGACGACTGCGGGGACGGGTCCGGTTGCAGCTACCTCTCTCGCTTCACCGTCGACGGCAGCGGTCTGGACGAGGGCAGCGAGACGGTCATCCTCAAGGTCCCGCAGTTCGCCAGCAACCACAACGGCGGGCGCGTGCTCTTCGGCCCCGACGGCTACCTGTACCTGTCGCTGGGCGATGGCGGCGGCGGCGGAGACCCCACCGAGACCGGCCAAGACAACACGGACCTGCTGGCCTCCATCCTACGCATAGACGTTACCGGCGAGAGCGCATACTCTGTTCCCCCAGACAACCCGTTCGTGGGCCGGCCCGGCGCCGACGAGGTCTGGGCCTACGGTCTGCGCAACCCCTGGCGCTACAGCTTCGACGCATCGACCGGGGAGATGTGGGTGGGCGACGTGGGACAGAACGCCTGGGAGGAGGTGGAGCCGGTGGTAAAGGGCGGCAACTACGGCTGGGACTGCTACGAGGGCTTCCAGCCATTCGAAACCGCTGGCTGCCCGCAGGGCGGATTCCAGTTTCCCCGCACTGTCTACGGCCGAAACGATGGCCAGTCCGTCATCGGCGGCTACGTCTACCGCGGTGCCGTCATGCCAGAGCTCTACGGCTGGTACATCTACGCCGATGCCTACAGCGGTAAGATATGGGCCGTGGATACCGCCAGCCAGACCAGCCCGCCCGTCCTCCTCGCCCAGACCGACGCGTTCATATCGTCCTTCGCGGAGCTCCCCAACGGCGAGCTCCTGGTGCTTACCTTCAACAACGCCATCGACCGGCTGGCGCGTCTCTGACAGGCTCACGGAATGAAACCTCGACTCGACCAGATCCGGGCTCACGCGCCGAGGCGCCAGATAGGCGTCCGTGGGTGGCGGTTACCCATCGCGGGCGTGCTGCTCCTGGCCTTGTTTGTCGTCGCCGGGACGCCGACCCAGCCGCCTTCCGCCCTGGCCGCCGGCTGCAACTCGCCCTGGCCCGTCCCAGCGGGCGATGACGACTGCGACGGCTTCGGGTCCTCCCTGGAAGACGCCGCCGGTACCCTCCGCCTGGTCGCCTGCCCCGTCACCGCCATCGCCAACGACGAGGGCTCGGACGCCTGGCCGCCGGACTTCAACGACGACCGAACAGTGGACATCACGGACGTTCTTACCCTGAAGCCCGTGTTTGGCACAGCTGTGCCGCCGGCCTCGCCTCGACTTGATCTGGTGGACCCAGGGCTTGTCGACATCAGCGACGTCCTGGCGCTCAAGCCGTTCTTCGGCATCACCTGTGAGGTCCCAACGGCCGGGGGCTATACCCTCGTCCAGGACGTGACTACCGCGAACTTCAACCGCATGGTCGACTTCGCCATGATCCCGGGAACGACGAACGAGGCCGTGGTTGTCTCCCAGAAAGAGGGCGTCAACAACGCCAGAATTCGCCGCGTGGCGCTTGACGGCTCCTTTGCGCCCACGATCTTCGGCGACCTCTCCGGTAAGGTGAAGACCGGCGGCAACGAGGAAGGTCTCCTGTCGCTCGCTTTCTCTCCCGCCTACGCTACGGACCATCGCGTCTATGTCTATTACACGTCGGCGAGCTGCCTCGGCGGCGTCACGAGGTGCAGCCGCATCTCCCGCTTCCCCGTCGTGAGCAACGACATGGACGAATCCAGCGAGACAGTCGTCTTGGAGATCGACCAGGTCCTCAACCAGCAGAACCACAACGGCGGCCGGCTCCTGTTCGGTCCGGACGCCTACCTCTCCATCGGCGATGGCGGCGGCGGTGGCGACCCCTTGGAGACAGGACAGGACAACACCGACCTTCTGGGTTCCCTTCTGCGTATCGACGTCACCGGCCAGAACACGTACAGCATCCCAGCGGACAACCCGTTCGTGGGAATAGCCGGCGCGGACGAACTCTGGGCCTACGGGCTGCGCAACCCCTGGCGCTACAGCTTCGATAGCGTCACCGGCGCCCTCTGGCTGGCGGACGTGGGCCAGAACGCCTGGGAAGAGGTAGAACCCATCGTCAAGGGCGGCAACTACGGTTGGGACTGCTACGAAGGCTTCGCCGCCTATGAGACCACCGGCTGTCCCGTCAGCGGCTTCCAGTCCCCGCGCGCCGTCTATGACCACAGCCTGGGTTGTTCAGTGACAGGCGGCTACGTATACCGCGGCTCTGCGATGCCCGAGCTGTACGGGTGGTACATCTACGGCGACTACTGCAGCGGCAGGATCTGGGCCGCAAATGCGGGAGACGACAGCAGCCCCGTGCTCCTAGCAGACACCAGCGTCGCCATCTCTTCCTTCGCCGAGCTCCCCAACGGCGAGCTCCTGGTGCTCACCTTCAACAACGCCATCTACCGGCTGGCGCACTTGTAGCGGAAAGGCGGAGGGCCTTCCTCATGGGCGGAAGGCCCTCCCCCGGCGCGCACCCCTCCGGGGACCGCCATCTTCGCCTGTGACCGGTGTCACACTTGAGTCGCGAAGCCATGCGCTACACTGATGTCGCCATGGGCTCTCGCTTCCAGATACCAGGCGGCGCCGCTCTTCGCGTCGCTTCCCTCTCCGGCAGCGTCTCCGTCGTCGCCGAGGACCGAGCCGACCTGGAGATCGACCCGCCTGATCGCCGCGTCGAGCTTCTCGATGGCGGCCGCATCGTGGAGATCAAGTCGCGCTCCTCCAGCCTCCAGATTCGCTGCCCGAGCGGAACGGACGTCTCGGTCGGCGCCGTCTCCGGTCACGTGCGCCTGACGGGCCAGTTCGGCTCCGTCAAGGTCTCCGGCGTCTCCGGACACATCGAGGTGGACTCTGCCAGCGGCGACGTCGATGTTCGCAGCGTCAGCGGCAGCCTCTCCGTCAACAGCTGCGGCGGCCGTTGCCAGCTGAACACCAAGAGCGGCAGCGTACGCATCGGCAAGGTGGAGAAGGCCGCCCGCATCTCCACCATCAGCGGCAGCGTTGATCTGGGCACCGCCGGCCAGGAAGACATCGAGATCAGGAGCGTCTCCGGCCGCATCACCGTCAGGGTACCTGAGGGCCGCCATCCCAGGGCGCGCCTGCGAACGCTCAGCGGCCGCCTACGCTGCGATTGCCCTCAAGGATCGGACTTCGAGATCAAGGCCCGCACCATCTCTGCCTCGGTGGAAGTCACCAGCGAAGCGCCGTGAGATGAGCCCGGCCCGTGCAGCAGCCTCTGCCCGCGCCGTACAGGGTACCATCGTCTTCACCGATCTCGCCGGCTTCACCGAGTTCACGGCCGTCCGCGGCGACGATGCCGCCCTCGCGTTGCTCGCGCTGCAAGAGCGACTCGTGCGCGAGCAGATCGAGTCCAGGGGACGGATCGTCAAGGAGCTGGGCGACGGCCTCATGCTCTGGTTCGACGACCCCTGCGACGCCGTTCAGACTGCCCTCGCCCTCCAGGAGCGGTTCGAGCAGCACACCGTGGACGACGACCTGCCCCTCTGGGTGCGCATCGGCATCCACTACGGTCGCCC
>JBGPMY010000081.1:0-7582 GCA_041487235.1 Dehalococcoidia bacterium | reverse complement strand
GTCGCCGTCTTTCAGGCGTCCGGCCCTTCCGACGCCATAGAGTCCGCCGCCGACGAACACGCCTACAGCGTCGTCTCCTGGGAGCTGCGACACTTTCCCGGCAAGTGGCTATACAAGATTCGCCACGCCTTCACCGCACGCGACCAGTCCCAAGATCAAGACACGATCCGCCGCTATTTCGCGCTGGTGGAGGAGATCGCCGGTCTGGAGCGCGACGCCAACGCCGGCCAGCAGCTCCAGGACGCCGAAGCTCAACGCGCCGGCCTGGAGAACGGGGTCGAGGAGATCATCGAAGGGCGAATCACGCAACTGCTCGAGGACCAGGGGCTTGCCATGGAGCCGCCCCTATTCACGGACCTCGGACTCGTCTTCCCGCCGGTGGACTTCGAGTTCGATCTGCCGCCCCGCGTCCTGGCCGTATCCCCCCGCTCACACATCGAGCTCGACCGCTCTTATCTGCTGGAGCCCGGCCTGGACCTGGGCGCGGCCGAAGGCATCGAGCGGGAGGCGGAGGCCGCCAACACGCCCGATGGCGGCGGCGTCTCCACTCTTGTCATCCCCAGCGGCGGCCTCGCCACCTACCCCAGCGTGGTCTCCCAGCTCGATAGCTACGGCGATCTCATCGATACTGCCACCCACGAGTGGATCCACCAGTACCTGGCTTTTTTCCCCCTGGGCGGGAGCTACTTCTCCAGCAGCGAGACCCGCACCCTGAACGAAAGCGTCGCCAATATCGGCGGCCACGAGTTGGCGCGCCTCTACACGCAGCGTTACGGCCCGGCGCCGATTGCGCCGTCGCCGGCGGCGTCGCCATCCCCGTCCGCTGCCGCCGCGTTCGACTTCACACAGGCGATGCGGGCCCTGCGGCGCCAGGTGGAGGACCTTCTGGCGCAGGGGCGCGTCAACGACGCGGAGTCGTTGATGGACCGCCAGCGGGTCGAGTTCCAGGCCCAGGGGTACTACATACGCCGTCTGAACCAGGCCTACTTCGCCTTCCACGGCTTCTACGCCGATAGCCCCGGCTCCATCGACCCCATCGGCCCCAAGCTCCAAACGCTTCTGCAGCAGGGCGGTTCGCCCGGCCAATTCTTGCGACTGGCCTCGGGCATCACCAGCGTGGCCGACCTGGATGAGCTTCTGGCCCGCACTCCGTAGCGGCGTAGCATGCTACGCATCTACACGGGCTCTTCCTCCAGCCGGTAGGGAAAGTCAAGCACCCTGATGGCGGGGCGTTCCTTGAGGAAGGGCTTGAGGCGCTGCACGTCCCGGTTGTGCAGGATCCGCTCCCACCAGTGGCGCGGGACAAAGCCGGGCAGTACAACGGTTATCCTCTGTCCCGCCTCGGCGCGCTCCAGGCTCTCCAGATACGCCAGCATGGGCGCCACGAAGGCTCTGTACGGCGATTCGATGATCAGGAGCGGCACGTCCGGTACAGCCTTGTTCCACCGCTCGCGGAACTCCTCGGCCTCGGCTCTATCGTCCGTGAGGTGTACAGCCGTCACCATGCTCGACAGCGCTCGGGCCATCCCGATCGCCTCTAGCGATATCTTGTTGATCCCGTCTACCGGCACAATAACGTGATCGCGCGGCCCGCCGCGCTCCACCGGCACCGCCGCCGGCACCCCGACGGGAAGGGCGCTCTCGTCCACGCGCAGCCGCTCCTGGAACCAATCGTAGTGGCGGCGGATCAGGGCGAAGATGAGCATCAGCGACATCATCATCAGAATGGATATCCAGGCCCCGCTGAGGAGTTTGGTGCTGGCGATGATCACCGCCACGATGGCGGTCCCAACGGCGCCAACCCCGTTGATGACCAGGCTGGCGCGCCAGCCCGCTTCTCTAAGCTTCAACCAGTGCCGAACCATGCCCGACTGCGACAGCGTGAAGGAGACGAACACTCCTAAGGCATAGAGCGGTATGAGGTTGGACACCTGTCCATCGAACACGATCAAGAGGAACGCGGCAGACGCGGCAAGAAGCATGATGCCGTTGGAGAACGCCAGGCGGTCTCCACGAAAAGTGAACTGGCGAGGCATGAACCTGTCCTTGGCCAGGATAGCCGAGAGCCGGGGGAAGTCGGCGTAGCTGGTGTTGGCGGCGAGAAAGAGCACCAACGCCGTGCCGACCTGATAGGCGTAATAGAGGACGTTCTTGCCGAGAATTTCTCGCCCCAACTTGGATACGATCGTCTCCTGGCCTTCCTGGTCCGGAACGAACCCGAAGCGGCTGCTGAGGAACGTCACGCCGAGGAACAGAAACAGCAGGATCGCTGCCATTACCGTCAACGTGACTCTTGCGTTGGGCGATTCCGGAGACTTGAACGCAGGCACGCCGTTGGAGATCGCCTCCACGCCCGTGAGAGCCGCGCTCCCAGACGAAAAGGCCCTGAGGACCAGGAACACAGTGAGCCCCTGCGTGGCCGCGACGCTACGCTCCGAGGGGGCTCCGTGCAGGACGGACCCTGGGGCATCGCCCAGGACCACTTTTATCAGCCCCACGACGATGACTGCGCTCATGGAGAAGATGAAGAAATAGGTCGGGGCCGCGAAGATCGTGCCGGACTCGCGCACCCCGCGCAGGTTGCCCACAGTTATCACGCCGATGACCACCACGCCGATTGGGACCCGCAAATCCAGTAGGTCCGGCATCGCGGAGGTGACGGCCGCTACGCCCGCTGCCACGCTCACGGAGACGGTGAGCACGTAGTCCACTAGCAGGGCGGCGCCGGCCATGAGCGCCGGCCCACGGCCCAGGTTCTCGTGCGCCACGATGTAGGCGCCACCGCCGCTGGGATAGGCCTTGATCGTCTGGCGATAGGAGAGCGCCACCATCACCAGAAGTACGGCGATCACGCCGGCGATGGGCAGCACGTTGTGCAGCGCCCCTGAGCCTGCCAGAACGAGTATCAGCAGGATCTCCTCCGTCGCGTAGGCAGAGGAGGAGATGGCGTCCGAGGAGAAGATGGCCAGCGCCTTTACCTTCGTCAGCCGCTCGTGGATCGCCTGCGACGTGGCGAAGGGGCTGCCCAGGACCACCCTTTTGATGGCGGCGACAATACCCTCGATCGGCCCCCGAGGACGGCTGGCCAGCCGCGTCGCTTCGATGTGGCCGGGCGCTACGCGCGTAAAGCGCTGTTGCTTAGGGACGACGCGCAGGTACGGCCCGCGTGAGGCCACGCCGAAGCGCACTTCCCGCAGCTCGATGTCCAGCTCGGAGCCGGCTGGGCCGCCACGCTCCTGCCGCGGCACGACGATGCGCTCACGCTCTTCCCCGCGCTTGAGTGAGCCGGCGCTTAGCGGCGTGCCGGGCTCGGCGCGTCCGGCTTCCCGTTCTTCCGCCTCTGTCTCGGCCGCGCCCCGGGAAGTTTCGGCATGCTTGACGGATCGCTGCGGACGCGGCCTCCGGATGAAGGAGCGGCCACGGCCCTTCTCATCCAATCTGTGGCACCCATCTTTCGTGATTCACACAAGCCCAGCCGATTC
This sequence comes from Dehalococcoidia bacterium, assembly GCA_041487235.1. Lineage (GTDB taxonomy): Bacteria > Chloroflexota > Dehalococcoidia > SM23-28-2 > RBG-16-64-32 > JBGPMY01. The sequence continues at coordinate 4,100 of JBGPMY010000081.1, read as the reverse complement.
CTAAGGCTAGCATCCGATGATCGCAGTCGCTACCGGGAACGTGCGGAGAGCGGTCTCGCCTGCTCGGGCTTAGATCGAAAGGAGGAGGCCGGCTGTCACACTACGGCCTTGGCCGCCGCGACCGCTCTCCGAAGATGCATCCGCTGTGCGTCAGCCGCGGCCCCTGCCAACGGCGCCGCCGTTGTGTGCATGCGCCTCGCCCGGCACGGCAGGGATGGCCAGAACATCGCCCGGCTGAATGACATCGTTGAGCTCCAGACCATTGGCCTGCAGAATCGCCTCCACAGTGGTTCCGAACTTCGCCGCGATCTCCTCCAGCGTGTCGCCCGGCTTCACCGTGTAGTAGAAGAGCACGGGAGACGCAGCCGGTCCGCTCGGCCCGGGTGTCGCCGTAGCCTCCGGCGTCTTCGTGGGCTCGGCGGTCGCCGTAGCTGCTGGTGTCGGCGTCCTGCCACGAATCGGGAACTGGGGCCCGGGTGGTTTGGGCGAGGAGGAGGCGCCGGGGCTGGGTCCGGCCGCCGGCGCGCGGCAGGTGCCCGGCTTGGACGGCGTCTGGTCCAGCTTGAACAACTCTTCGCGGCCGCCGCAAGGGGCGCTAACCACGTCAGGCGGTTTCTCGAAGGGTTTGGGCGGCAGCTGCAGATAGGCGTGCGCCTCCTGCATGAACCGCTTCCACATGGGCCCCGTGCCAGCGGAGCTGAAAGTGCCCGGCGCCATGGGGCTGTTGTCCGCGTTTCCCATCCACACGCCGGCCGCCAGGTCCGGCGTGTAACCCATCACCACGCCGTCACGGAACTCCTCGCTGGTGCCCGTCTTGGAGGCGGCGGGCCTGTCGATCGTCAGCCGGCTCCAGTTGATCGCCTCGTTGGAAAGGACGTCCGTGATCATGTAGGCGTAGGCCGGGTCCACGACCTGCCGTTGCTCAGGGGTGGAGTACTGATAGATGACGTTACCCTCTGCGTCCTCGATCTTCAGCACGGAGACTGGGTCCAGCTCCCGGAAGCCCCCGGGGAGGTCTTCGGACGTGGGCCTGCCCTTCATGAGGCCGTTGTTGGCCAGCACGCTGAACGCGTAGGTCATGTCCAGCAGCTTCACCTCGCAGGCGCCCAGAGTGATCGTCGGTCCGCAGTCGCCTTGCCTCAGGTCTGTGATGCCCATGCGATGGGCCATGTCTCGCATCTCGTCGATCCCTACCTCCATCACCGTCCTCACTGCGGGTGTGTTCACAGATTCGGAGAACGCCTTGCGCACGGTGATGTTTCCCAGATGGCTGAAGTTCCAGTTGTTGACCTGCTTCTTCTCGCCGCCAGCGTCCAGGAACAGCGGCGCATCCTGGACCACAGTCGATGGCACCCACCCCTGCTCGAACGCCGTCAGATACGTGAACACCTTCATCGTGGAGCCGTGGGACTGCAGCGAGGTGGCGATGTCCACCTGCCCCTGGATATCGTCCCGGAAGTAGTCTCGGCTGCCAACGTAGGCGAGGATTTCGCCCGTCCCCGGCCTGATCGCCACCAGAGAGCCATCGTGTCCGCCGTAGCGATCCTCGTTGGCGGCGATGTTGTCTTCCACCACGTTCTCACCTATCCCCTGCAGCCCCATGTCCAGCGTCGTGGTGATGCGCAGACCGCCCTGCGTCACGACCTTATCGCAGGGGATGTCGCCCGGCGGCTGGAAGAGGCCGGCGGAGCACATCTTCTTCACCTGATCCTCGACGAAGAAGACGAAGTGCGGGGCGTTGATATCGAACTTGCTCTCCACGTAGTTGAGCGGCTCCTGCTTGGCCGCCTCAATCTGGTCGGGGGTCAGCTGGAGCAGCGGTGTTCCCGGCTGGCTAGGGCTCTGAATTTTGGAGATCTGGTCCAGGTGCTTAACCATCAGGTTCAGCACCTCTTCCTGCCTAGCCTTCGCCGCCGGTCGGTTCTCCACGATCACCGGCGTGTACAGGCCCGGCGCCTGGGGCAGCCCGGCAAGGAGAGCAGCCTCGCCAAGAGTCAGGTCCTTGGAGCTCTTGTTGAAGTACTGCCTGGCGGCCGCCTCTGCTCCATACGAGAAGTTCCCGTAGTATATCTGGTTCAGGTACCATTCCAGTATCTGGTTGTCGTCGTACTCGCGCTTCAGCTCCAGCGCGATCGCAGTCTCTTTGATCTTCCTCTCTATCGTGCGGGGAACGAGACCTCGCTCGTCGTGCTGGATGTAAACGTTCTTGGCGAGCTGCTGAGTTATGGAGCTGCCGCCGCTGCCCTCCAGAAAGCCGGGGCCGAACGGCGTCAGGTTCTCCACCGCCGCTCGCACCAGCCCGCCGAAGTTCACCCCTGGGTTCTCGAAGAAGCTGGCGTCCTCCGTGGCTATCGTGGCCGCTATCAAGTACGGGGAGATCTCAGCCAGCGGTTTGGGATCCCGCAGCCCGCCCAGGGGATCCACGTACTTATACAGCTCCGTCTGCCCCGTGCGATCGTAGGCCAGGCTGGTGCCGATGGTGGACTCCGCGATCGCCTGCTCCGGCGGCTTCAGGTCATGCGCATATGTCCGGTAGGCGATGAAGGCGACGGCGCCTACCGTGATGACGCCGACAACCGTGACCAGCAGGGCCAGCGTGAAGAGGGCCCGCCACCGTGACCTAACGGTCTGGCTGCGCTGGGCGCGCGCCAGCCTTGTCCGCTTGCGCCGGAACCTGTGAGTGTTGGCCAACAGATCAGTCCTTCACTAGTACAACGAAGTGTGACAGGCCGAAGATTCTGAGCGGTGTCGCCTCCAAGGGATAGAGACAGGATCTCAGCGCCCGACCCAGCAGCCTGCGGCGCGCCATGACATGATCGAAGCCCGGGAAGACGTAAGAGTGCACCTGGGCGCGCAGCCCCGCCCGACGGAACAGCCTCTTGAGCTGACCCTTGGTGTAGGCCCTAGCGTGAGGCGCCAGGCGGTTCCGGACTGCGTCCGGCAGGTAGTTGACGAGCGGGATGTTCCCGAACACATAGCGCCTGCCGAGGAAGATACCGTGTGTCTCGAAGGGATAGAGACGATTGGGGCAGAAGATCACTGCCTTCCCACCCGGCGCCAGCACCCGCCTGGCCTCTCGCAGCGTCGCCTGGTCGTTCGTCACGTGTTCCAGCACCTCGTGCATGACCACGATGTCGAACGTGCCGTCCGCGAACGGGAGTCCCTCACCCACGGCCAGCGCCAGGTTCGGCAGCTCGGTCCCACCCTGGCGCACTCGCTCGGCGTCGATATCCACCCCGTATACGCGAGGCGACAACTCGCGCAGCCGCCGCACGAACGCGCCTACGCCACAGCCGATGTCCAGAATGCGCTTGCCCTCCAGAGGCACGTACCGCCGCATCAGCTCCAGCCGCCTCTCCAGGCCCCGCGTCCAGATCTGGCTGGGGTGCCCCAGCGTCGCGCGCTTGTCAGCGGACCGCACGGCCGCGCGTCCGCTCACGTTGGCGCTTCCAGTCTCCATCGCCCGTTTCCCATCGGCCACCTCCCCAATACAAACGTGCCCGCTGCTATAATAGTTGCGTCCGCCCGCAGGAGGTGATCATTGCCCCTTTCTCGCGAACAAGTGCAGCATATCGCCACCCTCGCCCGCGTCGGCCTCAGCGACGACGACATCACGCGCTTCAGTGAGCAGCTCTCGGAGGTGCTGGACTACTTCGAACGCCTCCGTCAGGTCGACACCGAGGGCGTGCCGCCCACGGCCCATACGCTGCCCCTGCACAACGTCTTTCGCGACGACGAACCGGGCCCATCGCTCGACGTGGAAGCCGTCCTGGCCAACGCCCCTCAGCGCGAAGGCGATCTCTTCCGCGTCCGCGCCATCCTGGACGAATGAGCGATAAGAGACAAGATACACGCGACAAGGAACAAGACCACCTTTGCCCCCTGTCCCCAGTGCACTGCTCCTCCGCCCATGGTTGAGCCGCTCTACCAGCTGTCCCTGAGCGATGCCGCCGAGCTGCTGCGGCGGCGCGAGGTCTCCTCCGTGGAGCTGACGCGCGCGGCGCTTAATCGCATCCGCCAGGTCGACGAACGCATCCACGCGTTCCTCACCCTTACGGAAGATAGCGCGCTGGAGCAGGCCCGCCGCGCCGACCAGCGGC
>JBGPMY010000080.1:0-7606 GCA_041487235.1 Dehalococcoidia bacterium | reverse complement strand
GCGCATGCCTGAGCTAGCCGTAGACCTCCGACAAGTCGGCGGCGCCTTCTCAGTGGACGAGAGCGCGCGCCGCATCATCCACTATCGCTACGCGGAGATCTCCTGCATGGAGGCGGAGGCCGGCTGGGTGGCGACGATGGCCGCGCCCAAGATCAAGATCGCCCTGGCGCAGCACACTTACGAGGACTCGCTGCACGCCGACGCCCTGGGCCGCCGCCTGCCCGAACTGCGCATCCAGGAGAACGTGGACATGGCTATCCCGCCCACGCTGCGCGTCGCCGACGTGCGACGGCCGCCCAACGATGAGTTCGCGCGGTTCGTGCAGGAGATGCTGGACCAGGAAGAGGAGCTGCTGCGGCTGGCCGGGCTGTACCGCGTGCTGAAGCCGCACCTGGCTGTGTACTACCGGCACCACATGGCGGTGACGGACCAGGTCTGCGACTCGCCGACGGTGCGCATGCTCAAGTTCATCTTGATCGACGAGGAGGAGCACATTCGCTGGGGCCAGGCGATCTACGAGGAGCTGGCGGACACGCCCGCCAAGCGGCGGCAGGCGATGGAGTGGCAGATGCACCTGGAGGAGCTGCTGGCCGCGTCCGGCGGCGTCACCGGAGGGCGCTGAGGACGGTGTAGGGGTGAGGCTTGCGTCGCCCTCGATCGTATAGCCACAGCGAATCGCGAACTGTCAACGGGAACAATCGTCGAAAACCACAAGAGCGAGAATCACCAAACGAAATCCTCCGTGGCAAACCCAGCTGATGCGTTAGAACAGCACCACGCCGTAGAGGTAGAGCGCGAGGGGATGTACATTCATCTCGGCCGGCGCCGTGTTCGCCTGGAGTATCTGCTGCTCATCGCCATGGGTCTCCTGGCGGCGACGCTAGCGGCGCTCTTCTTCGTGCTGAGTCTGGGCGCCGACGACGTGGAGCGCTGGGGCTACGTGGGGCTGTTCGGCATCGTCCTGCTGCGGTCGGCGTCGGTCATCCTGCCGATGCCCGGCGGCGGTGTCATCTTCGCGGCTGGGGGGCTGCTGAACTCCGCCTGGGGGATACCGGCGCCGCTACTCGTTGGCGTCGTCGCCGGGTTCGCCGAATCGATCGGCGAGTTTACCGGCTACGGCGCAGGGCTGGGCGGCAGCCAGATGCTGGACAAGCGGCCCATCTACCAACGGGTGAAGCGCTGGGTGCAACGGCGGGCGTTCCTGACGATGTTCGCCATGTCCTTCACGCCTGGCCCGCTGTTCGACGTCGCCGGTCTGGCGGCTGGCGCCACCCGGGTGCCGATTCGTGTCTTCTACCCCGCCGTCCTCAGCGGTAAGACGATCCGTAACATCATCGTCGCCACCGCCGGATTTTACGGCATCGGCCTCATCGAGAGCCTGTTCTAGGCAGGGTACGCCGACCCCGGCGACCGACCCGTGTAGTGTAGGAGTCTTCGACATGTCCATCGAGACGTGGCAGCACCGGTTCGCGGAGGCCAACGGCATTCGCATCCACTACGTGGAGCAAGGCCAGGGATTCCCTGTCATCCTGCTGCTCGGCTTCCCGGAGCTGTGGTACTCCTGGCGGCACCAGATTCCGGCGCTGGCCGCCGCCGGGCTGCGCGCCATCGCGCCGGACCTGCGCGGCTACGGCGAGACGGACAAGCCCGACGCGCTGGAGGACTACGACATCGAGCACCTCGTCGGCGACCTGACCGGGCTGATGGACGCGCTCGGCATCGACAAGGCCGTGGTCGCCGGGCACGACTGGGGCGGCCTCATCGCCTGGCCGGCGGCGTTGATGGCGCCCGAACGATTCGAACGGGTCATCGGCGTCAACACGCCGTTCTTGCCGCGGCCGCCGGCGCCGCCCACGCAGCTCATCCGAGCGTCCGGCGACAACCGGCTCAAGTACATGATCTTCTTCCAGGAGCCAGGCAAGGCCGAGGCGTTCTTCGGGAGGGACCTGCGCGAGTCGCTCAGGCGCTTCTACGTCGGCGGCACGACCAACCAGGAGTTCCTGACAGAAGAAGAGCTCGACGTCTACGTGGAGGCGTTCCGCGAGGGCGGGATGACGGGCCCGCTGAACTTCTACCGCAACCTGGACCGCAACTGGGAGATCATGGCGAAGTTCGACGGCAAGAAGGTGCTGCAGCCGTCGCTCATGGTGATGGCGGAGAACGATCCGGTGCTGCGGCCGCAGCTGGCGCAAGGCATGGAGACCTACGTCCCCAACCTGCGCAGGGAGCTCATCCCGGACTGCGGCCACTGGACGCAGCAGGAGAAGCCGCAGGAGCTGAACCGCATCCTGATCGACTTCCTGGGCGATCTGGCCAGGTAGGCAAAGAGCTCTTAGCGCGATAGTTGGCGCTCTCGCCTTCAACGTCCACCGTCACTTCGCTCCCTCCACCACCGCCCAAAACCGGACCGGCTCGCCGACGCCCTTCAGCGATTGCTCGCCCCGGTCCTCGAACGTCACCCCGGCGGACGTGCGCGCCAGCGAGCGCACCGTCTCCGACACCAGAACCTCGCCCGGCGCCGACAGCCCGCTGATGCGCGAGGCGATGTTCACCGCGCCGCCGTAGACGTTGCCGCGCCCGTCCGGGTCCTCCTCGCGGATCACATCTCCGGCGTGGATGCCCAGGTGCAGCGGGAGACCGGCGTCGTCGCCCGCACGGCCACAGCGCAGCGCCGCCTCGATCGCCTGGCGGGCGGAGGTGAACACTGCGAGCACGCCGTCGCCGAGGAGCTTACCTTCGACGGGCGTGCCGGCGTTCTCCCGGATGACATCGCGCAGAGCGCCGTCCAGCTCGCGGGCCTTGTCGCGGAAGGCGGCGTCGCCCAGGCGCTCGGTGAGGGCGGTGGAGTCGACGATGTCAGCGAAGAGGATGATGGCGGTGCCGGAGGGGAGGGCGGAGGGAGCAGTCGGCACCTCGCTCTCAAGCAAGAACTTCGTCACCGCCGCCTGTACTTCTTCCGTCATCAGTGTCGTGGATCCTTCGAAGAGAAGAAGCCGGGCCTCCGGTATGGAGGCCGCCATCTTCCGCGCGGCCTCCACGCTGACGTAGGGGTAACGCCGGCGATGCGCCACCAGGGTGGGTACCTTCAACTCCGGCAGAAGAGCGCTCACATCCCAACCCTTGACCTGCTCCCAGAACGATAAGAATGTCTCCGGGCTCGCCGCTTCACGCATCATCGCAGCGAACTGATGTGCGATTTCCGCGAGGCGCCAGCCAAACCACGCGTGGGTCAGCGCCTCGCTGCCGAGCTTCCAGTCCTTCTTGATGAGGTTCAGCAGGCTCTCCCACGACTCAGAGAACAGGTCGGCGCCCCGCGCCGCGGTGTGCCAGAGGACGAGGCTAGAGACACGCTCGGGGTGCCGGGCGGCGTAAGCGATAGCCACAGGCCCTGACGACTGAAACGCAAGTAGGGCGAACCGCTCCAACCCTGCGTCGTCGGTCACTGCCTCCACGTCGCGCACCAGGGCTTCCACCGAGAAGTCGGTTACGTCACGGTCGGACAGTCCGGACCCCCTGGCATCGTACCGCACGAGCGTGCGGGACCGTGAAACCCATTCGTGATACTCACGGAAGCCAAGTATCTGCCACTCCATCTCGAGATGGGAGAGCAGAAGCGGCTGCATCTCCACGCTGGGCGGGCCCTGGCCGGTGACCGAGTACGCGATGCTCACACCGTCGCTGGTCTTCGCGTACTGGACCTGCAGCTCCATACGGCGTGAACCCCTGCGTTCGCCTCAAGCCCCTCGCGCCACCGTCAAGTTAGCGCGCTGGGAAAGCGCGTCTCGAAGTCCAGGATCGCCACCCATTCCGGGCGGATAGCGATGCGTCCCATCTCTGAAACCGTCGCTGCGATCTGCTCCACCCAGGCTTGCCCTTGCGCCTCGCCGAAGTACCGCTTCGCCGCCATGGCGTACTCCGGAACCACGCCTGGCACCATCTCGACAGTGGCAGTGCCTCGCACGAGCAGTACCTTATGCGGCCAAGCGTTATCATCGATGGTCAGCGCGATCTTCGGGTACTTGCGGAGGGCCTTCAACTTCGGCGCGCGGGGCGGCGAACCAAGCACGAACTCCCTGCCGTCCCAGTGGAACCAGATGGGCACCACTCGCGGCGTCCCATCGAGCCAGTTGTACGCCAGTCTTGCCGGTATTGCGGACTTCAGCAGAACCTCTGCTACAGGGTCCCGCAGAAGCGATACGTCGCCTTGCCTGGCGGTCATGCTTACCTCCTTCTCCGAGGCTTCGCGCCGCGGAGTTCTCCTAGCGGCCCGTGGACCTTGTGTTGGACTCGATCTCGGCGAGGCTCAGGAGAACGTACCGCAGCGCCCACAGGAAGAGCGATCCCACGGTGGCGGCGAAGCCGACGACCACCAGCAGGATGATGGCCTGGGATGTCGTGTCCTGGCAGACCTCACTCCTGACGTTGCCGACCAGCGGCACCGTGGTGGTCACGGCCGCGCAGGTGTCGGTTCCGATGACGAGGAAGGCGGCGACGGCGAGGATCCAGCCGCCGACGAGAACCAGCCAGCCCAGGGGCGCCAGCCAGTTCGCGAAGTTGGCTGCCGTTGCCTTCGTGGGGCTATGCCCTCGCGTAGTTGCTGGCGCCCTGGAAGTCGATCAGGACGACGGCCTCATCTCCCACAACCCAGGCGTCGTGGCCGGAGGGGAGGGCCGTGATCTCGCCCGGACCCACCTCGAACTCGCTGCCGTCGGCCATCTTGATGCGGATACGGCCCGCTGCGTGGTACTGGAAGTGCGGGGCCTCACACAGCTCCGTCTTGGCGATAGGCTTCACGTGCTGCGACCACTTCCACCCGGGCTCCAACGTCAGCCTGCCCACGACACCCCCGCCGATGTTCACCAGTTCCACTTTCCCCTTCTCGAAGGTGCGCGTCTCGTCCGGGGTCTTGAGGTTCTTGCGCTCTGCGTCCGCCATGCCTGTCCTCCTTCTGAAAGCAGGTAACACACGTTACGTCACGGCGCACAGTCTATCACGACTGCAAGAGGATAGGGCAGTCCCTCGCCTGCGGCCATCCGCCCTCAACTCTAGCCCACCGCAGGCGACCGCATGGGCGCGGTTACTGGTTGATAGATTCTTGACTCGGTGTGATATTATAGGTAGGACTCACGCACAACCGTGGAGGTGAGGCGCCATGCAGCGAACGCCCCATCGCTGCCCCTGCTGCAGCGACCCGCTCTGGATTCACAGCGACATGTGGGGGCCGTACTACGTCTGCGACGGCTGCGGCTGGACAGCCGAGGACGACGACAGTCTGAAGCCCTCAAAGCTGACCCCGCCGCCCCCTACTTTCCTGACGGAGGCGCCAGAAGCGATTCCCCAGAGGCGCCACGTGGGGGCGGGAGGGTGAAGGGCGCGGCCCGCTTTCTGCTGGGAGCGACGATCGGCCTCGGGCTGGGGTACGCCCTGATGTTGCTGTTAGCGCCGCGCCCGGCCAGACAGCGGCAGCGACCGCTACGGGCACGTTCGCGCCAGCCGGAGGAGCGCGAGGAGTCGCGCCAGGAACAGCCGGTAGGCTGAGGGCGACCCGTCACATCATCTGCCTAGCGGCGCTGCTCGACGCGCCCGCTGTGCTACGATCACCGCGTGATGCGCCAGAAGCTGCGCGGACTGTACGTCATCATCGATCCTGAAGTGACAGCAGGCCGCGACGAACTGGAGATCGCGCGGCAGGCGATCGCGGGCGGCGCGCGGCTCATCCAACTGCGCGACAAGCGGCGTGAGAAGGGGCTGCAGCTGCCCATCGCGCAGGGCCTGCGGACGCTCTGCCGCGAGGCCGGAACGCTCTTCCTCGTGAACGATCACCTGGACCTGGCGCTGGCGGCGGAGGCCGACGGCGTGCACCTGGGTCAGAAGGACCTGCCGGTCGCCGTCGTGCGGCGGCTGGCGCCGCGCGATCTGCTCATCGGCTGCACCACGAACGACGCCGAGGAGGCGCGCCGGGCGGAGGCCGACGGCGCGGACTACGTCTCCGTGGGCCGGCTCTACGCCACCGGCTCCAAGTCCGACACCCGTCCGGCGACGATTGACACGCTGCGAGCGGTCAGGGCCGCCGTCTCGATCCCGGTCTGCGCCATCGGCGGCATCGACGAATCGAACATCGATGAAGTCATCGTCGTCGGCGCCGACATGGTCGCCGTCATCGCCGCAGTGGCGGCGGCGACGGACGTGCGCTCGGCGGCGCGCGGCCTGGCCTCGCGGTTCGGCGGGTAACGAACTTTCCTGGCCCGCGGGACACTCCGGAGGGCTGCCCGCATGCGGCGCGCTAGCGCGCGAACCGCGCCGGATCGAACGGCGCCAGCGACATCTCAGTGCGGCCATCGAATAGCAGCTGCGACATCACCCTGCCGGTGATGGGCGCCAGCAGGACGCCGTTGCGGAAGTGGCCCGTGGCCACGTAGACGTTCTCTCTCCCGGGCAGCTGGCCGATGATCGGCAGGCCGTCCGGGGTGCCGGGGCGCAAACCCGCCCAGGCGCTGGCCACCTCCGCATGGCGCAGCGCCGGCAGCAGGCTCACCGCCATCCGTCGCAGGCCGGCTAAAGCGCGACGGGTCGTCGTCTTGCGAAAGCCCACGTCCTCCACCGTGGCCCCCGCGAACAGGAAGCCGCGAGGCTTCGGCACCAGGTACCCGCTCTCGCCCCAGACGGCGTGTCGCAGCGCGTTGGAACGGTAGGCCAGCATCTGGCCGCGCATGGGCGGCGTTCGCAGCGGGAACCCGAGACGCCCGGCCATGGCGCCGGTCCAGGGCCCGCCGGCCAGCACGATCCGGTCGGCCTCGATAACGTCTCCGGCATCCGTTCTCACTCCCCGCAGCCGTCGCCCCCGGCCACTGAACGCCGCCATCCCGGCGCCGCGTCGCAGATCCGCGCCCAACCTCTCGGCGGCCACGGCCAGCGCCTGTGTCAGGCGGCCGGGGTTGACGTTCAGATCGTCGGGCGAGTAGGCCGCGCCCAGGATATGGCGGGAGAGCGCCGGCTCCAGCTCTCGCAGCGCGTGGGCGTCCACCCATTCCGTATTGAGGCCCAGCTCTCGCTGCCGGCGGGCGTGGGCGCGCAACGGCTGCACCATGCCCGGCGTCTCGGCCACGACCAGGATGCCGGACGAGACGCACTCCACATCGATCCCTGAGTCCTGCTGGACCGACTCAACGAAGGCCGGGTAGAGGGCGAGGCTGGCCAGGCAGATGTCGCGGAAGGGGCCGGGCGCTACGGCCCCGGCCGGCGGGATGATCAGCCCAGCAGCGGCGCCGGACGCCTCGCCGGCGATCTCGCCGCGCTCGATGAGAGTCACCGAGGCTCCGGCCTTCTGCAGGTGATAGGCGATGGAGCAGCCGATGACGCCACCACCGACGACGAGGACCCTCATGCGGAGAGAACCCAGAACCTAGAGAGGGGAACCCAGAACCAAGAGCTGAGAACCAAGGGCCGCATCCCCTAGCCACCACCGACGGCACGCACGACCTCTACCACGTCGCCGTCGCTGATGGCGGCCAGCGCCCATGAGTCGCGTGGCACGACCTAGGGTTTGACGGGAAGTGCAAACTTCTGATGTTTATTCTCCTGGTTTTTTATCTTATTCGGTATGTTT
>JBGPMY010000079.1:0-7619 GCA_041487235.1 Dehalococcoidia bacterium | reverse complement strand
CTTGCGGGGGACAAACGCCTTGCTGCCAAAGGACATCAGCGTGCTATCGGCGGCAGAGGTTCCCTTGACCTTTGATCCTCGACGACAGGCGTCCAGCCGGTTGTACCGCTACACGCTGCATCTGGGCCCGCAGCGGCCGGCGCTGCTGGGGCGCTTCGTGTGGCACCTGGGTACGCCGCTGGACCTGGCGGCGATGCAAGAGGCGGCGGCGCTTCTGAGCGGGCGGCACGATTTCTCGGCCTTCACGACACCGTCTGAGGCCGGACGCAGACGCACGGAGCGAGTGGTGAGCAGGGCGGAGGTCCGGCCGGCCAAGGGCCTGGCCTTCTTCGAGGTTGAGGCCAACGCCTTCTTGCACCAGATGGTGCGGCGGCTGATGGGTGCGCTGGTGGACGTAGGGGTGGGCAGGCGCGGCGTAGACGGCTTTCAGTCGCTGCTGGCGGAACCGAGGCCCGGCGCCGCCCGCGTCGCGGCGCCAGCGCAGGGCCTGTGCCTGATGAAGGTTCGCTATGAAAGCGGGTTGTTTGACGATGAAACGAATGAAGACATATAGCCTCAAGGGCAAGGAGATCGAGAAGGGCTGGCACGTGATAGACGCCGACGGCCAGATACTGGGCCGCCTTGCGACTCGGGTGGCTGGCCTGCTGATGGGTAAGCACAAGCCTACCTACTCGAGGCATCTGGATATGGGCGATTACGTGATTATCGTGAACGCGGAAAAGGTCCGCCTGACCGGTAAGAAGGCGCAGGACAAGGTTTACTATCGCCACACCGGCTACATGGGAGGCATCAAAGAGACTACGGCGGGCGAGATGCTGGAGCGGCGGCCGGCCCGTGTTTTGGAGCTGGCGGTGCGCGGAATGTTGCCGCGCAACAAGCTGGGCCGCCACCTCCTGGGCCACATGAAAGTGTACGCCGGCCCGGAGCACCCGCACACGGCGCAGGTCAACGCATCCCTCAAAGGGGCCCTCAAGGCAGCAGGCGCGCCGCTCAAAGCGGCTACGGCGCAGGGAATGGAGCAACCGTCATGACCCAGGAAGAGACTACCGCGACGGCCCAGGTTGGGCCGTACCACTATGGCACGGGCCGCCGCAAGACAGCTGTCGCTCGTGTGCGGCTGTACGGGGGCTCCGGCTCAATCCGGATCAATGACCGGCCGTACATGGAGCTGTTTACGCGGCCGCAGCATCAGAACAGGGTGAGACTGCCGCTGGAAGTGGCGGGCGTGGCGGGCACATTCGACGTTCACGCCAAGATCCAGGGCGGCGGAGTCAGCGCCTGGGCGGACGCTTTGGCGCACGGGATAGCGCGGGCGCTGCTGGCCTCCAACGAAGGGCTGCGCGGTTCGCTGCGCAAGGCTGGGTTGCTGACCCGCGACTCGCGAATCAAAGAGCGCAAAAAGTACGGCCTGAAGCGCGCCCGCAAGGCCCCTCAGTACACCAAGCGCTAGGGTTCGCGTCAGTCTAGGTCCAGCGCGAACTTGATGGCGCGTTCCACCTCGCCCATCCGCTCGTCCGACAGGAGGGTGATTCGCCGGTCAAGCAGGCGGTGGTGGATCGTCTGGATGTCGTCCAGGTTGACTACGGAGTCGCGCCGAAGCCCGTCGGCACGCCCCACGCGAACTTCGACATCGATGCCTCTGATCTGGGTCGTTATCGGGGCGACTGTGAAAGAAGCGCGTGCGGAGTAGGCGGCGTCACGCGAGAGGAGCAACACCGGGCGGCGGCCGATGGGAGGTGGCAGCCGCGCCCACCAGACCTCACCCCGTTGCATGCCCCTCGGCTACATCCTCGGCGTATTCCTGGCTCCAGTCCTCCTCCCCCCACACGCCTGCTGCCAGCTTCGCGCCCGCTATCCCCATCGCCGGGTCCTCGGGGTCGTTCCGATAAGACTCTATGTACCGTCGCTCCGCCGCTGCCTCCCACACGTTAGCCACGTAGCGAGCGCAGGCTTCCCGGATCAGCGCCGAGCGGGACTGACCTCGATCGCGTGACACTTCGTTGAGCTTGCTGAGCAGCTCTTCACCGATCGGTACTTGGATGATTTTTGCTTTGGTGGCCATTGCTTCCACATCTTATCACACAAAGTCTTCCATAACTTGCTCCACAACCAGTCGGGTTACGTCTGCTGGGCCAGCCAGACGCGGAGATCCTGGATGACCGTCGTCGGCGAGGGGTCGACGCCGTAGAGCAACGCCAGGTAGCCGCTGACGTAGTCGCCGAAGAGCACCAACGACATGATCTGCGCCAGCGCGCTCTTTCCCCGCGTATCGATGGTGACCGAATCGACTCTGGCCTTTTCCAGCAGCTGTCGGGTCCAGTCGTAGCGAAGCCTCACCCGCCGGTGCACCAGATCGGCCGACTGCAGAAGCACGACGGTCGTGGCGCGCGCGATGAGGGCCGGCAACAGTAGCCCCACCGTTGCGTTGTGGTGCAGCTCCGGCAGCTCTTCATAGAAGCACCACACCTTCGATGATTCGTTGAGCTGCGTCTTCCAGCGGTGGGCCACCTCCGTCAGCGGGCCGGCGCCGTAGATCACCGGCAGCCTCTCGTGCAGCCGCTGCGCCAGCTGTTTCGCCGCGTTGTCCGAGGCCGGCGCATCGGCCCCGATCTCGCGGCGCAGCGACTCCATTACGGCGATAGCCTCGTCGACGTCACGATCGACGCCCGTCATCAGGCCCAGCTTCTGGGCGCTGGCCAGGAGCGGCATGAGGCCCCAGCCGAGCGCAGCGCGGGGCTCGCCACGGAACGCGTAGGAGAACAGCGGGATGCCGTTGGCGCGAGCTGTCGCCAGCAGCTTGCCGCCAGACGTGATAGCCAGCTTCTTGGCCGGCGTGGCCAGCGCCTGGTCGAAGGCGGAGATCGTCTCCTCAGTGTTGCCGCTGAAGCTGGAGGCGATGACCAGCGTGCGCTCGTCCACGAAGGGCGGCAGATCATACTGGCGCACGTTGAAGACTGGTACAGCGGACTCGCGCTGCAGCAGGACGCGAAACATATCGCCGCCGATGGCCGAGCCGCCCATGCCCAGGATGACGATGCGATCGATCTGGGCGTAGTCCGGCGGCAGCTGCAGCGCCTGCGCGGCCTGCCAGGCCTGGCGGCACTGCTCCGGCAGGCCCGCCACGGATTCCAGCATCGCGCCCGGGTCCAGCTTGGCGCGGGCGGCGGGATCGTCAAGGACGGTTGAGTTACTCATGCGCCTGTCATCTCCTTTACGGCTTCCAGTACCGGTTGCACCTGGCTTTCCTGCCGCACCTCGGTGTAGATACGCATCAACGGCTCGGTGCCGGAGAGCCGGATGAGCGCCCAGGCCCCGTCCTCCAGCAAGAATCGCAGGCCGTCTGTCGTGTCGTAACCGGTGACCTTCAGGCCGGCGATGCTGTCCGGTCGCAGCTGGGGTAGCTTCTGCTCGACCTTCAAGCGGTCTGCCTCGGTCATGGTGATGTCGATGCGGTCGTAGTAATGTGGGCCCACCTTGGCGAATAGCTCCTCGATGAGCTCCGGCAGCCCCTCGCCGCGGCGCGCCATCAAGTCCAGCACGTAGAGGCCGGACAGGATTCCGTCGCGCTCTGGCAGGTGGCCCCGGAAGGCGAAGCCGCCGGACTCCTCGCCGGCTATCAGGGCGTCCGTCTCCCGCATCTTGGGGCCCAGGTACTTGAAGCCAACACCCGTCTCGTGGACCGGCACGCCGTAGAGCTCGCCCAGCCGCAGGATCATGCTGGTCGTCGTTACCGATTTCACCATCGGCCCGCGCAGGCCGCGCACCTCCAGCAGGTAATAGGCCAGCAGAGCGAACGTCCGCAGCTGGTCGACGAACCGGCCCTGGCCGTCCAGCACGCCGATGCGGTCGGCGTCGCCGTCCGTAGCCAGGGCCACCTGGGCGTGGTGGCTAAGCACGGCCTCCTTCGTCGCCTCCAGGTTGCGGGGTATCGGCTCCGGGTTGTGCATCCCCGGGAAGGCCGGGTTGCGCTCCCCCCTGATCTCGATGACCTGCGTGGTGCCTCCGGAGAGGATCTCCTGCAGATAGCCGGCGCCGGCGCCGTACATGGGGTCGACGACAACGCGCAGGCCGGCCTGGCGCAGCCGGTCCAGCTCTACCAGCCGCGATATGTGCCGCAGGTACTCCGGCTGAGGGTCGAACGTCTGCACCAGACCGCGGCGCTCGGCTTCCGCAACAGGCAGTCGCGGGACGGCGCCGGAGAGGGCCTGCGGGATGAGCGATTCGATCCGGGTGAGCACCTCCGGCGGCGCGGCGCCCGCGTATTCTGTCCTGACCTTGAACCCGGAGTAGAGCGCGGGGTTGTGGCTGGACGTGATGACGACGGAGCCGGCCGCCTTGCGGCAGAGGATGGCGTAGCCGATCACCGGCGTGGGCGCGGGGCGATCGCAGAGGTAGACCGGGATATCGTTGGCGGCCATCACCTCCGCCACGGTGGCGGCGAACTCCTCCGAGGCGAAGCGCGTGTCGTAGCCGACGACTATACCTCGCGGGGCGAGACCGGTCTGCCGGATGTAGAGGGCGGTAGCCTGGGCGCAAGCGCGCACGTTGGCAAACGTGAACTCGTCGGCGATAATGGCGCGCCAGCCGTCCGTACCGAAGCGGATGGGCGATTCGCCGGCGTCCCTTGTCATGCCTGGGCGCCGGTGAGCTGCCGGAGCTCCTGCTCGGCCTCCGACAGGTCCTTCACGGTGTCGATCGCCTTCCAGTACGACCGCGAGCGGAAGCCATACAGGTTGCCTTCCGCGGCCAGCCGCGGAAAGAGCTGGTCTTCGTGATCGCCCACGTCGGGCAGATCGGCGAAGAACTCCCGGTTCAAAACGTACATTCCCGCGCTCAGCCAGTGGGGCAGCAGCGGCTTCTCCCGAAAGCCGACGATCCGCTTACCCCGCTGCTGGGCGATGCCATACGGGCTGCGGAGCTGCGTGAGGAGGAGTGTGGCCACGGCGTGAGTGCGAATGTGCTGGCGGATCATGGGCGCCAGCGGCTGTGTGTGCACGTTATCTCCGTTGCCAGCGATGATCAGCCGCTCCCCCGGCGGCACCAGACGGTAAGCCAGCTTGAGGGCGCCGCCGCGGCCCAGGGGCTTGTCCTCCAGCGAGTACTGGATGCGGACACCCCAGCGGCTGCCGTCCCCGAAGTAGTCTTCGATCACCTCGTGCATATGGCCGCAGGCGACGACGATCTCGCCTACGCCGTTGTCGCACAACCACTGGACCTGGTGCTCAAGGATCGGCTTTCCGGCCACGGGCACCATGGCTTTGGGCCGGTCAATGGTCAGCGGGCGCAGGCGCTGGCCTTCGCCGCCAGCGATGATCAGCGCGTACATGTCCCTGACCCGCGCGGAGCAGCCGCTATGCCCGCTGCTCCTCGCGCACCAGCTCTGCCGCCTTGCGCAGCTCCTCTGCCTTGTCCGTGCCCTCCCAGGGGGCGTCGATGTCCAGCCGGCCGAAGTGACCGTAGGCGGACGTGGGACGGTAGATGGGACGGCGCAGCCGGAGATCGCGGATGATGCCGTGGGGACTGAGGTCGAAGTGCTGCCTCACCAGGTTCAGCATACCACCGTGATCGAACTTGTGGGTGCCGAACGTCTCCACAGACACGCCGATGGGTTGCGGGTGCCCGATGGCGTACGAAAGCTCAACCTCTACGCGGTCGGCTAGGCCCGCCGCGACGAGGTTCTTGGCCACCCAGCGGGCCGCGTAAGAGGCGGAGCGGTCTACCTTGGAGGGGTCCTTGCCAGAATAGGATCCGCCGCCATGACGGCCCACTGCGCCGTAGGTGTCCACGATGTTCTTGCGGCCGGAGAGGCCGGAGTCAGCGGCCGGCCCGCCCAGGACGAAGGAGCCGCTGCGGTTCACGTGAATGTCCGTGCGCTCGTCCATCCAGGCGCCGAGAACCGGCTTGATCACCAGCTCAGTTACATCGTCCCAGAGCCTTTTGGCAGGGATCTCCGGGTCATGCTGCGCGGCGATGACCACGGCGTGAACTCGCTTGGGGACGCCAAACGAGTATTCGACTGTCACCTGGGATTTGCCGTCTGGTCGCAGATAGGCCAGGACGCCATCCTTGCGCACCTGACTCAGACGCAGGCAGAGGTGGTGGGCCAGGATGATGGGCAGCGGCATTAGCTCCGGCGTCTCGTTGCAGGCGAAACCCAGCATGATCCCCTGGTCGCCGGCGCCCTCGTCGGCGCCCACGGCGGCCGCGATCTCCCGAGACTGCTCCTTGATGGAGACGATGACGCCGCAGCTATCGGCGCTGAAGCCGTACTCGGGCTTCGTGTAGCCGATGTCGCGGATCACCTGGCGGGCGATCTTCGTGTAGTCCACGTGATGGTGGGTCGATATCTCGCCCAGGATGACGACGAGCCCGGTGGTGGCGGTGACCTCGCAGGCCACGTGCGCCTCCGGGTCGTGGGCGATGATCTCGTCCAGAATGGCGTCGGCGATCTGGTCGCACAGCTTATCCGGATGCCCCTCGGTGACGGACTCCGAGGTCATCAAGAGCGAGGGGCTGGACATGAATGTCATGGTCATGGGTGTGCCTCCTGTCTACGTTCCTTCTTCCCAGGATGAGAGATACTTCCGCTGTTCGTCCGTCAACTCGTCGATGGTGATGCCCATGGAGGCGAGCTTGAGGCGCGCCACTTCCTGATCGATCTCTGGGGGCACGTCGTGCACGTCCACGGGCAGCCGTTCGTCGCGCGTGGCCAGGTACTCCAGGACCAGGGCCTGGTTGGCGAAGCTCATGTCCATGACGCTGGCGGGATGGCCCTCGGCGGCGGCCAGGTTTATCAGCCGGCCCTCGCCCAGCAGGTATAGCTTGCGGCCGTCCATCAGCCGGTACTCTTCCACGTGATCGCGTATGCGCCGCTTGGACTCGCTCATCTCCTCCAGGCCCCGAATGTTGATCTCCACGTTGAAGTGGCCGCTGTTGGCCAAGATGGCGCCTTCCTTCATGACGTCGAAGTGGCGGCGGTCCAGGGCGTTCACATCGCCGGTCAAAGTGATGAAGATGTCGCCGATGGCGGCGGCCTCGGCCATCGTCATCACCTGGTTCCCGTCCATGTTGGCCTCCAGGGCGCGGACGGGGTTGACCTCCGTGACGATGACCTTGGCGCCCATGCCGCGCGCCCGCATGGCCACTCCCCGGCCGCACCAGCCGTAGCCGACGACGACGACGTTCTTGCCCGCCCACAGGACGTTGGTGGCGCGGGTGATCCCGTCGAGGGTGCTCTGGCCGGTGCCGTAGCGGTTGTCGAACAGGTGCTTGGTCAGCGCCTCGTTGACGGCGATGATGGGGTAACCTAGGGCGCCGTCGCGGGCCATGGCGCGCAGGCGGATGACGCCGGTCGTCGTCTCTTCGGTGCCGCCGACGACGGAGTCCAGGAGCTCACGGCGCTCCTTGTGCAGGGTGGCCACCAGGTCGGCGCCGTCGTCCATGGTCACCTGAGGCTTGTGGGCCAGGGCGGCGTGGATGTGGCTGTAGTAGGTGGGGTCGTCTTCGCCACGAACCGCGAACACGGGGATGCCATAGACTGCCACCAGGGCGGCCGCGACGTCATCCTGCGTGGACAGGGGGTTGCTGGCGCACAGCGCCACCTCGGCGCCGCCGTCCTG
>JBGPMY010000078.1:0-7627 GCA_041487235.1 Dehalococcoidia bacterium | reverse complement strand
CTCACCAAGGACGGCGACATCGCCGGCCCGCGCCTGCTGGAGCACATCGTCGACGTGGTTCTCTACCTGGAAGGCGAGCGCTTCAGCCACTACCGGTTGCTGCGTGGCGTCAAGAATCGCTTTGGCTCGGTCGACGAAGTGGGCGTATTTGAGATGACGAGCGAAGGGATGCGCGGCGTGGACAACCCGTCCGAGGCGTTCATCGCCGAGCGCGCGAGCGATTCGGTTGGATCACTCGTGGTGCCGACGCTGGAGGGGAGCCGGCCGTTGCTGGTGGAGGTGCAGGCGCTGACCAGCCCGTCCGTCACGCCGGCGCCGCGCCGCACGGCCAACGGCATCGATCTCAGCCGCCTGCTGCTGGTCTCGGCTGTCCTCAGCCGGCGGCTGGGCATATCGCTGGCGTCGCAGGACATCATCGCTTCCATCGTGGGCGGCCTGCGTGTACAGGAGCCGGCGGTGGACCTGGCGCTGGCCCTGGCGATCGTCTCGTCGCACCGCGACAAGCCGCTGCCGGCGGACCTGGTCGCGTTCGGTGAGATCGGCCTCTCCGGAGAGCTGCGCTCCGTCTCACAGTTGGAGCGGCGCTTGAACGAGGCCGAGCGCCTGGGCTTCCGGCGCTGCCTGCTGCCGGAGGCGAACCTGCGTCGGCATCGTCCGCGCACCGCCATCGAGCTGTTGCCCGCGTCGACCCTGCGTGAGGCGATCAAGATGGCCTTGCCCTGATGGAGCCGCTGCCGGATGCCGTCAAGGAGTTCGTGACTGCCGCCCGAGTCTGCCGCATCGCCACCGTCAGACCGGGGGGTGAACCGCACGTCATACCCGTCTGTCCTGTCTTCGACGGCGAGGCGACGGTGTACGTTGACATCGCCCGTCGTGGGATCAGCGCGAAGGGGTTCCGGACGCATCCGAGCATCGCTGTGCTGATCGATGACTATCACGACGACTGGAGCAAGCTCCAGGCCGTCATTCTGCGCTGCCGGGCGGAGGCGATAGAGGGCGAGGAGCTAGACCGCGCCTGGAAGCTGTTCCGTGAGCGGTTTCCGCAAGGAGAGCAGATCGGCTGGTCGGCGCGGCTGACGCTGGCGCTGCGAATCCTGGGCTGGACTCAGTGGGGGATAACGGGGCCGCTGCCATACGATCCGGAGTGATCTTTTGGGGTTGACGCTCGTGATAGAGTGTTAGGCGGTACTACGCGTCCTTGATGCAGCTGCCGACGCACAGGCGGTCGATCTACTATGAGCGAACTCGCCGGAGCTCTCGGCCTCGGCTGGCGCCCGAATTTCAGCCGCCGAGCGTTGCTGGATACCCTGCCCCTCGTCGCCATCTGCCTGATCCCCGTCCTCGTTTATCTCCCGGCGCTGACAACTCCGTTCGTCAGCGATGAAGGGGTCTATGCGACGATCGCCCGAGGCCTGTTGGATGGGAAGGTCCCATACCGCGACCTCTTCGACAACAAGCCTCCGCTGATCTACGGCTGGTACGCCTTCAGCTTCCTTCTCTTTGGTGAGAGCGTGGCGGCGCCGCGCATCGTTGCCGCGCTGCTTCTGTCAGTCACGACGCTGTCGCTGTTTGCCCAGGTGCGGATGGTGTCTTCGCCGGGCGTGGCGTACATCGCCGCCGCTCTGTTCGCCGTGTCTACCGGCATACCTTTCGTGGCTCTCCACGCCAATACGGAAGCGTACATGCTGCTGCCGCTTGTGACGTCTCTTGTGGCATTCACAATCGGTATACGGGATGGCCGGTTGCGCTGGTTCCTGGTGGCCGGAGCGCTGGGCGCGCTGGCCATGATGACCAAGCAGGTCGCTGTCTGGAATCTGCTGGCGCTGGCCGCGTTCGCGACGTGGTGGCGCTGGCGGGCCATCGGTGGCGGCTGGCGCAGCGCGAAGCCTGCGCTGTGCGTTGTGGCGGGAGCCGGGGTCACCACCGCCTTGGTCGCCGTCCCCTTTGCCGGGTCTGGAGCACTGAGTGACTTTCTGTACGCGAACCTGTCGTACAACTGGCTATACATGGGTGCGCTCTCATTCGGCGAGAGGCTGGGCCAGCTGACCAATGGTGTCCTCTTCTTCTCTGCGGTCGCTGCGCCGCTGGTCGCGGGTGCCGTGGTCGGTCTCGTGAACCTGTTGAGAGGCAGGACGCTCCCGATGGAGGGCTTGCTCATCCTTTGGGCACTCGCTTCTGTGGCTGGGGTCGCCACCGGCGGCCGCTTCTTCCCGCACTACTTCTTTCAGTTGCTGCCTGCGGCGGCTGTCCTCACGGCCATGGTGATATACACTCGCTTTCGCAAACGGGATATCGAACCGCTGCGCAGGCCGGCTGTCGTGGCGGGGCTCCTGATCCTCGCCGTTGCTCTGGCGACGAACGCGATGCTGTATCTCGCCCCGGACGCCGCTGAGAAGCGCGTCGCGCCCACGACGTTCGAACACCAGCAGTGGGAGAGTGCCAGTCAGGAACTGGCCGCTTACATAGCGGAGCGCACCGGCCCAGAGGACACGATCTTCAACTTTGGCAGAGAGGCGGAGCTATACTTCTATGCGGATCGCCGTCCCGCGGTCCGATACTTCGCCGACTGGCCCTTCTGGTGGGATGAGAGCACTCTGTATGAAACGATGGACGCGCTGCGCGAGACGAAGCCGGTCTACATCGTCGATTCATTGCAGCTGCCGCTGTTTGAGGAGGACTTTGAACAGTATCACCCTCGCGTCTTCACGGACTTCCTGTCGGAGAACTACGATTACGTGGGAAGAGTGTACTTCGCTGATGTGTACAGGCTGAAGGGATCCGGCGCGGCGCCCGCCGCACCCCAGCTCTGGCAGGCGTTCGGACAGACGGTGCGGCTCTAGAATTCGATCCGCTTGTGTCTCAGGACGATCCCCTCCAGTAGTCCCAGCGCTGCGAACAGCATCAGTAGCGAGCTGCCGCCCTGGCTTATGAACGGCAACGGGATGCCCGTCACCGGCAGCAGCCGGATGTTGACCGCCACGTTGATGAACACCTGGAACAGGATCATGACTACGATGCCCGTGGCGACCAGCCGGCCAAACGGGTCCTGGGCCAGGGTGGCGGCCCGGATGCCCCGGAAGAGGAGCAGGGTGAAGAGGGCGAAAAGGAGCAAGGCGCCCATAAGGCCCAACTCCTCGCCCAGGACGCTGAATATGTAGTCGGTTGTGGAGGTCTGTAGGAAGTCTAGCTGCGTCTGGGTTCCGTGGGTCAGGCCCTTGCCAAAGATGCCGCCGGAGCCGATGCCGATCTCACCCTGCAATATGTTGAAGCCACCGCCCAGCGGGTCAGAGTTGGGATCGATCCAGCTTGTGAAACGCGCGCGCTGGTAGTCCCCCATCAGCGCCAGGATCCCGAACGGTATCAGCGAGACCATGAGTCCCAGGAACACCATCACGTAGCGCGCGGGCGCTCCGGCCATGACCACCATTCCCAGCCAGATGGCGCCGAAGACAACGGCTGTGCCCATGTCCGGCTCCGCCATCACCAATGCCGCTGGGACCGCGGCCATCGCCAGCGAGATCAAGAAGACCTTGAGGTCTCGCATCTGCGTCTGGCGGTCCGCCAGGTAGCGGGCCAGGGCTACGATCATCAACAGCTTGGCGATCTCCGAGCCCTGTATCTGCTGCCCCGCGAAAGTGAACCATCTGGTAGATCCATAGGCAGTATCGCCGACCACGAGAACACCCGCGAGCATGATCAGCGCCAGGACGTACAGGGCGGGCGCCATCTGCCCGAATATGCGGTAGTCCAGCCAGGCGACGGCCATCGCTATCCCCAGCCCGATAACGGCGAACGACACCTGCTTCACCAGGGGGTGCCCCAGGTTCACGCCGTCCGGGTAGGCGTTCAAGGAGGCGCTGTAGATGAGGACGCCACCATAACAGACGAGTGCGGCTGCCAGTACGAGGAGCACGAAGTCGAAGTGGCGAATGGCGCGACGGTCCAGCATCACGGCCCGCCCTGCGGCTTGGCTGCCAGTTGCGGGCCGTGGAAATAGTAATCGAGGATCTTGGAGGCGGCCGGAGAGGCGTCGCTGCCGCCGCTGCCCCGCTGCACGAAGACCACCACGGCGATCTGCGGGTCGTCGTAAGGCGCGAAGCCCACGAACCAGCCGTGCGTCGCGTGCTTGCCGTCGCCCAGGTCCGGCCCGAACTCGGCAGTTCCCGTCTTGCCGGCGATAGCCACGCCGTTCACAGACGCGTTCTTGGCCACGCCCTGCGTGACCGACTGGCGCATGGCGTCCCGTACCACCTGCAGGTACCCGTTGTCCACCGGCACGGTGCTGCGTACCTGAGTATCGATCGTCTTGAGGACGTTGCCGTGGCTGTCTCTGACCTCCTTCACGACGTGGGGCGTCAACAGTTGGCCTCCGTTGGCTATCGAGGCGATTTCGGTGAGCATCTGCAGCGGAGTTGCCGCCACGTAGCCCTGTCCAATGCCGAAGTTGTAAGTGTCACCCAGCGTCCAGGGTTCGCCAATGGTGCTCTCCTTCCAGGCGGCGTCCGGCACCAGCCCCGACGATTCCCCAGGCAGGTCGATGCCGGTCGGCGCCCCCAGGCCAAAGGCCCGAGCGTAGCTGGCTACCCGCTCCTCGCCTAGGCCACGGAAGCCTTCGTCCGCTTTGCCGCCGGCCAGGTAATAGAAGTAGACGTTGGAGGACATGGCGATGCCGCCGTAGAAGTCCAGCGGGCCCAGCGCGCGCCAGTCCGGGTAGACGTAGACGACGTTGGGATCGAACTCGTTCTCCACGGTGATGTAGCCGCGGCTGGTGATGGTGGTGTGCGGGGTGGCGATTCCTTCCTGGAGCGCCGCCGATCCGACGATCGTCTTGAAGGTGCTTCCAGGCGGGTACTGTTCCGAGAGGTCGTGGTTGACGAGCGGCTTGCCAGTCGAGTTAATTAGCTCGGCTAGCTTGTCGTCTGAGATGGGGCCGGAGAAGACGTTGTTGTCGAAGGTCGGCAGCGATACCATGGCCAGGATCTCGCCTGTTTTCACGTCCATCACGGCCGCCGCCGCGTTCTCGGAGCCGGCGGCGTACTGCTGCAGCGCCTCGGAGACCTTGGCCTGGAGATCGAGGTCGATGCTCAGCACCAGGCTCGACCCGTCCACCGGACTCCGCTCCGAGATCGTGTTCAGCTCGCGGCCGGCGGCGTCCACTTCTATCAGCTTCTTGCCGGGCTTGCCCCGCAGGAGATCTTCGTAACTTAGCTCCACGCCCGTCTTGCCGATGAAGTCCCGGTAGAGGTATCCCTTCTCCTTCATCTCCTGGTATTCGTCGGCGGAGATGGGGCCGACGTAGCCGAGCACGTGGGATAGCAGCGAGCCAGCGACGTAGCGCCGGGTTGGCTCTACGATCACCTTCAACCCAGGAGCATGCGGCTCCAACTCCATCAGGACCAGCGCCGTATCACGATCGATATCTTGCTTGATCACGGCCGGACTATACTCGCCCTGGCGAGAGGCCCCTTCCTTGACCTTCTTCTCGATCTCCGCCGCCGGCATGCCGATGACCTGCTCAAGCATGCGGTAGACGCCGGCCTCGCCCCGCTCCGGCAGGTCTCCAGGCACTATCGCCGCCGAGAAGCGGGCGGAGTTCTGGACGACCGGGCGCATGTTGCGATCGTAGATGAGACCGCGGGCGGGCAGGATGGCCGCTTCTCGAAGGGCATTGATCGCGGCCTTCTGTTGGTAGTCCTGGCCCTTGATAACCTGCAGATTGATCAGTTGCACCACCAGGATGCCGAACATGAGGATGACGAGGGCCCGCAGCAGCGCGAAGACGGCCGGGCCGGAGCTGTGGGGACCCCGGTCGCGTTCTCGTCGCGGCTGTAGCGCGCGCCAGCGCCTGCGCTCCCCGAGGGGGCCCTTCATCGCGCTCGCACCGTTCTCATAGGGGTGACGTTAAGCGGCCTCTCCGACCGAGGAGGCCGGGTTTGGGTCGCGGGCTCAACCACTGCACTGGAAGATATACGATCGGCGTGAACAAGGCGTTCACTACCGCAGCCGGCAGGACCACCCGGAAGAAGCCGTCCCCCCAGCCGATCTCTTGTCCCGTTAGCCAGAGCACCAGCATGCTGATGATCCCATATAGGAGGCTTCCGGCCGCAACGACGATGACAGTGGGCAGGAACTGCGTGTCCACCGAGCGCATCTGAACAGCGGCGGCCAGCAGGACGATCGGCGCCATGGCCAGCACGGACGTGCCCAGTGGATCGCTGGTAGTCAGATCCCGCAGCAGCCCCGCGACGGGAACGACGACCATCGCCTCGGACTGCTCCCGCAAGATCGCCCAGCAGGCGGCGAAGATGAGCACGAGATCGGGCGTCACTCCCAGCACCTTGATGTAAGGCATGGCAGAGGCTCCGATCACGGCCAGGAACCAGGCCGTCGCGAAGGCAAAGAGATATCTCACGGGCCCGTCAGCCTCGCTGGTCTGAAGCTAATCAGGACGAGCACGGTGTCCAGACTCGACAAACTGGCGGCCGGCTGCACGCTCGCTGCCTGGAAGGGCGCCTGCGGTCGCTCTTCGATCTTCTTGATGCTACCGATCAGCAGCGCCCGTGGGTAGTTCCCACCCAGTCCCGACGTGACCACTAGATCTCCTTGTGTGATGGGCGAATCGGACGGCAGGAGGTCCAGCACCACCCCCTGTCGTAGGTCGCCCACTGCCACCCCGCCCACCGGCGATGCACCGGGCGCGCCGCCGCCCGGGGAGGTTGCGACGCCGGGCGTGGCTGTCGGGAATGCCGGTGTGGCCGAGGCCTGGGGCGCCGGCGTCTGCGGCGCGGAAGCGCTCGCGTTGACCTGCGCGTTGATCGCACTGTCGGGATCCGTGACAAGGCGCACCCAGGCGAAGTCCTTGTAGACGCGGGAGACCGTGCCCACCAGGCTGCCGTTGCGAGACAACACTACCATCCCCTCGTCGACTCCGTCGCTCAGCCCACGGTCGATGGCGATCTCCCGCTTAAGGCCGGATGGTTCCTGGGCGATGACGCTGGCCGCCAGCAGCTTGTCTTCCGGGCGGTCCTGCTTGACGCCCAGCGCCTCTTGCAGCACGGCCACGCGTTGCTGGGCGTCCTGCTGAGACGCCCGCTGGCCCTGCAGGCGCTCTAGCTCTTGTCGGAGTCGCTCATTCTCGCGGACGAGGTCGCCGTGGTCGAATACGCCTTCGACGATGTCGTCGATGGGGCTGGCGACGTCTCTGAGGCCGCTTTCCAGGGGCGCCGTGATGGTAAGCGAAAGGTTCTGGACGGGGTCTGTCGTTCCCCGCTGGGAAAGCATGATGCTGATGAGGCTAACCGCGACAACAGCTGCTACCCACAAGACAAATCGCATTGCTATAGCCCCTGCACCCGCCTCGCCTTCGGCGAGCACCCCCTTGGCAGGTCGCGCTTACGCCGCTAGCGTGGCGCCTTTCTGGTGTTAAGCCTTGCTTGCAGCTTTTGCAGGATGGCTGCCTCCTCCAGTACTTCTGCGGCGCCCCTCACCACGCAGGTCAGCGGCTCCTCCGCCACGTATACCGGAAATCGGGTCTCTTGCGCCAGCCGTCGGTCCAGACCACGCACCAGGGCGCCGCCGCCGGCCAGTATGATCCCCGTGCTCATGATATCGGCGACCAGCTCCGGCG
>JBGPMY010000077.1:0-7725 GCA_041487235.1 Dehalococcoidia bacterium | reverse complement strand
GGCTGCACGCTGAGCCCGCTAAGGTCCTGTGCCACAGAGCCCTGCAAAAGGTGGCGGATGCGCTCGGCGCGGCGCGGAGGCGGGCCGGCAACGGCCAGCCACTCGCTCAACTCTCGGATGGACTCTTGCACTTCGACCTGGCGTATCCTTAGCCCCAACCCGCCTAGAAGCGCGACCAGTTGACTGAGGGTCAGACAGCGTTGGTGAGTACGGTCGCGCAGCCGCTCCAAGCGGTTGTGATAGCGGGCCCGCATCTCCTGCTCAGACGCGATGACGTCTTCCAAGGCGATCGTCCCACCGGGTCTGCACACTCGCACCATCTCGGCCAGGGCCCTGCCCGCCGCCGCGAAGTGGTGGATGGCGGCGGCTGACGTCACCAGGTCAAAGCTGTCATCGGGAAAGGGCAGGGCGACCGGGTCGGCCTCAGTCACAGTCATGTTGGAGAGGCGCCGACGGGCGGACTCGCGGCGGGCTAGCACCAGGAGATGGGAGCGCCAGTCCACTGCGCTGACGCTGGCGCACTTTCGCGCGAAAGCGAAGGCGTTGTGGCCGGCCCCCGCGCCCACGTCCAGTACGTGGTGATTGCCCTGCACCCCCGCGAATCTGGCGAAGCGGGCGCGCAGCAGAGGACGGCGGACAATGGGATGACGGGCGTAGGCCTCGGCCCTGCGCCGCATCCAGGCGGGGATCGCAACGGGCAGCTCTTCGCTCACGGGAAGCAGATATGACCGCCGCATAGTATAGCGCAAGATTGGGCCGCTCCGCTTTCGCCGCCTCCAGCTCGACGGTGCGGAGCCACCATTCCTTAACCCACCTACGGCGAGAGACCGGCGAGAGGGAGGTGACAGACTTGGTTGTGACGGAGGAGGTTCATATGGTAACGAGACTGCTCGTTGTTCTGGCGATCACAGCCGCTCTGTTCCTGACCGTGCGTGACACCGATTCGTCGGTAATGGCCGGCGCAAGGAACGACACGTACTCGGGGTTGCAAGCGGTGGACTCGGTGCTGCAGAAGGGGCTCTCGGAGGACACTCACAACGCCGTTGCCAATTCTGTGGCGGACTCCGCCAAGTTGGCCACGGGGCTTGGCGACGAGTTTACGCAGT
The DNA here is from genome assembly GCA_041487235.1 of Dehalococcoidia bacterium. Classification (GTDB taxonomy): domain Bacteria; phylum Chloroflexota; class Dehalococcoidia; order SM23-28-2; family RBG-16-64-32; genus JBGPMY01. Next base: position 6,619 of record JBGPMY010000077.1, on the reverse strand, counting down.
TGACGAACTAGGCGTCCGCTGGTGATCGATACGTCCCGTCTCTGGCGCTGAGTGGCTACTGGTCGTCTGCTGGGCTAGACACCCGTAGAGCAGCGCCACCAGGGCCACCAGATGCTGGTACGTCGTGCTGGCGGCGCTGGCGGCGGCGAGAGCGCTACCGAAAGCTTGAGGTCTCGATTGTGATGTGTCGCACAAGTTGCAGGCTGTAGGGCAGGTAACGGAAGTTCCCGTGCGGCTTTGCCCGACAGCCGTGCCCGGCTCGCTTGGCCGGTACATTCACGCGGCGTGACTTGTTTGGCCGCGAGTGTGGAGTCGCCGGCGGCGCGGTGCAACGAGCGCTCTGCGTCACCAGACCGCTCGTTGCGCCGCGGGAGGGGCGGTCGCTAGACCTTCACGAGTCTGGCGCGCGTGTCGAAGAAGGAGGCGCTGGCGCCGATGGGATCGGTGAGCGGCGCCGTCTTCGTGTGTTCGTCCAGGCGCATGGCGCCGCCGGGGTTGAGACCCTTGCTCCGGCGCTCATCGCCCTTCACCTTCACTCCATCGATGATCACGTCGTCGGAGCCGTATGCCCAGTGCCCGTAGTGGTGAGAGACGACGACGACTCCCGGCCGTACACCCTGAATGGGCTTCACCTTCCCCGCAACCACCTGCTGACGGCCGTTGCCCAGATCGAAAGTCCCGTCCGGCAGGCTGGCCGAGACTAGCTTTACCTCATCGCCTTCAGCGAAGCCGAGCCGGTCGGCGTCGCGCTTGTTGATGAGCACGAAGTTCTCCGGGCGGATCGAGTCCTGAGCCCAGTACAGCTGCGAGGTGCGGCCGTTGGTGCCGAACGCCTCCTTGTAAGTTATGAGTTGGAACTCATAGTCGTCGTCGCCCACCGGCTTGCCGTTACTGAACAGCGGTGGGTCGTAGCGAGGAAGGCCGTCGTAGTTCTTGCCCGTGACACTGTCCTTCTGCTTGGCCACGCGCTCGACGAACACATGGAAGGCGCCGCCGAACTTGTGGGCCATCTTGCTGCCGTCGTAGACCTTGTCCATGTGCTCAAAGCGTCCACCGCGGTTGAGAACGTAGACCGCCTTGCGCCACATCTGCTCGCCCACCGCCTGCTTCCACTTGGCTTCGTCGAACACCGACGAGGGCAGGTGCTTTCGAGCGTTCTTGAAGATCTCGATCTCCTCATCGCTGGCGTCAGGAACCGCGTCGGTCCCGTCTTCCTTGTCGCCGAAGGCCAGGTTGGCGGCGATCTTCAGGTAGTAGTCCTCCGGACGCTTGAGTGGTGTGCCATCCTTAAACCCGTTGTCCCCAAAACCGGGTAGCTGCAGCCGCTGCGCTATGGCCAGCATCACCGCTTCCATGCTGACAGGCATCTCCTCGCCGAAGACGGTCACCGTCTCCGGTATGGGCGGCGCCGCCGGCTGGCGGAAGGGGCTGGACTTGGCCGCTGGCTGGTTCACGTCGCCAGGGCTGGCCCAGCGCTCCAGGTAGCTTAGGTCGGGGAAGACGTAGTCGGCGTACATAGTGGTGTCGCCGATGACCAGGTCCGTGGCAATCAAGAGGGGGATGGCTTTGGTGTCCCGCAGGAACGCAATCTGCTCTTTGCCGCCGGGGATGGAGTAGGCCGGGGTGCCCATGTGCAGCCACAGCGCCTTGATGGGGTAGGGGTAGCCGGCAGCCGCCGCCGGTATGACGTCCTGGTATATCTCGGAGGCGAAGGGGTACCAGGGGCGCTTGGCCGGGTAGCCGCCGTCTCGCTCAAACAGAGTGGACTCCTCGTACTTCCAGCCTTCTCGGCTCAGGGTCACGCCGAACGCCTTCGTCTTCTTGGGGTGCAGGTCGGCGAACACGTAAGGCTGACCCTTCTGCCCCAAGTCGTTCCAGCTGCCGCCGCTGTCGGCCAGGCCGCCCTTCCAGTCCATGTTGCCGATGAGGATGTTCAGGGTGTTGATGGCTTGGACCGTGTAGAAGCCGTTGGTGTGCCCCGCTACTCCGCGATATATCTCCGTGGTGGCCTTCTTGCCGTGGCTCGTGAACTCGTCCGCCAGCTCTTCGATGTCGGCCGCGGAGATGCCGGTGATCTCCGCGTATTGCTCGAGCGTCTTCTCGGAGGCGCGCTCCTTGAGCAGTGTGAAGACGCTCTTCACGGGGACGCCGCCGACGGTGGTGTCCACCTCCAGCTGGCCTGCGGTCGCCAGGTCGTGGCGTTGTGGCCCCTGCTCCGTCATGACCACGAACAGCTGCGGCTTGGGCTTTCCCTCCTCCGGCGCCGGCACTGGAAGGCCGATCTCCTCGGATCGGAGAAGGGTCATCTTGTCCGTCCGCACCAGGTGGGTGGCGTCGGTCGATGTTGTCTCGCCATCGGCCTTGGCGGCGTCCGCGTTGGGGTTCTCCAGGTACTTCTTGTCGTACCGCTGGTTCTCGATGATCCAGCGGATCATGCCCAAGGCCAGGGCTACGTCGGTCGCCGGCTTAATTGGCAGCCAGCGCCAGGCCTTGGCCGCGCTCTTGCTGAGCCGCGGGTCCACCACCGCGATCCTCATGCCCCGCTCCACCAGCGACTTGGTCACCAGCTCCGCCATAGGGGTGAGGCCGAAGTTGGCGTCCGCGAAGCCTGTGCCCCAGAAAAGGACGAACTCGCTGTTCAGGAAGTCAGCCTTGAAGTGGTTCTTCCCGGCGGTCCCTGCCGTGAGGTTGCGAGTCATCTCGGAGGTGTTCACGAAGATGCTCAGCTCGCAGATGGAGGTGTGAGGGAAGATGCTGACGGAGCCGAAGGCATCGTTCAGGAAGCGCTTGGCGAAGTGCACGCGCCCCCTGTTGATGCGGCCGGGCTGGAACACGAACTGGTTGTTCTTGGGCCCCAGGTCCGGGTGGTCCGGGTCGATGAGGGAATCCAGGTGCGCGGCGTGCTTCGTCTTGAAGTCGGCGACGGTCTTCTCCTTCTTCTTGAGAGCATCGATGTCCTTGGCCATCTCCTTGGCGACATCGGCGTCCTTCAGGGCGTAGAGGTCGTTGAGGCCGGTCACAGCACCCTCCCCGAACAAGTTGCCTCCATTGACGATCTCATCGACGGCCGTGTTGAAGTCGATGGTCTGCCACTGGCCGCCTCCACGGGGCCCCACGCGCTTCAGCACCTTGCGCAGTCGATACGGGTCGTACAAGACCTGGATGCCGGACAAGCCCTTAGAGCAGATCTTGCCGTCGATGATGGCGGCGTCCTTGGGCGGGGTGTCGTAAGAGATGTTGGGCAACAGCTGCTTGGCGGAGTAGGGGTTGCCATCGATCTTGACGACGACGCCGTCCTGCGACTTCACTTTCAGGTTGCAGCGGATCTGGCAGCCCAGGCAGGCGGTGTAAATGATGTTCTCCGGCTTGGCCAGCGCGTACTCCACGGTGGGCGTGATGTCCCGGCGCGGCGAGTCGCTGAGCACGTCCATCAGCCAGGGGAACTGGGCGGCGGCGATTGCCCCTGTGCCCAGCAGGGCTGAGGTCTTTATGAACTGCCGCCGGTCGAGCTGCGTCCCGAACACTCCGTTGGTCTCGCTCACGACGACACCTCCTTGCGCCCCCGCACGAGTGGCAGAGCGAATAGCCCGGCGAGGAAGATTCCTATGCCCAACGCGCCAACGAAAATCAGCACCAGCCATTCCATGACGCTAGGGAAGTAGTCGTAGGACAGGCGGCCGTCAACGTAGGCCGTGTCCAACCCCTTGAGCTGCGGCTCTATCAGACCGGGGATGACGACGTTGAGCCGCGTGGCCAGGAAGCAGGCCGCGATAAGGAATGCGCCGATCCCCACCCATGGAACTGATCGAGGTCTCAACGACAGGATGACTATCGGGACCACCGCGCCTAGCGCCACCTGGAACACCCAGAAGACCCAGGGGTACGGTCCGCCCAGGACTTCGTACAGGGGACGAGATTCGGCGGGGATATCCGCGTACCACGTGATGCTGTATTCGGCCCACACCATGACCAGGTAGACGGCGAGCATACCCAGAGTGATCCGTCCGAGGAGGCCGACCATGTCGCGGTGCTGCTCACTGTCGCGGTCCGGCCAGAAGAAGGCAACGATGAAGGTAAGGAGGCCACCCCCGGACACCAGGGCGCCGGCGATAAACAGCAGGGGGTAGATTGGGGCGTTCCAGAAGCCGCGGGCGCCGACAACGCCGAACAAGGCGCCCACGCCGCCGTGGAAGGCGATGGCCAGGGGCACCCCGATGGCTCCCAGGGTTCGGACCACACGCATGTCCCGGGTGTTGTCGTACCGCCGGGAAACGGACACCGCCGGCCGAGATCCGAAGGCGTCGCCGAACTTGCCGGTCAGCAGCGAGGCGAGGCGACCTCTGAAACCGGGCTCAGATGACCACTCCACCAGATCGCCGCGCATCGCGAACCAGAATTCGATGGTCAGGAGTATGGTGTAGGCGGTGTACAGCCAGACCATCCAGGCCATCATGGACTGGGGGTTGCCTCTCGTGAAGACCTCATAGAACCGCTCCATGTGTCCGATGTCCAGCCAGATAGTGAGTAGAGCGGCAATGAGCGAAACGAGGGCCGTGAACAGCGCCAGCTTGCCAACCGGCTCCAGGCGCTTGACGCCGAAGACGTAGATGAGGGCCGAAAGCAGGAACGCCCCGGCCGAGAGACCGACGAAGTAAACGTAGGCGGCCACCCAGAGGCCCCAGGGGATGCTGCTGGAGTAGTTGGCGAGTTCGTGGCCGGTGGTGAGTCTGAGCCCCACGCCGACGAGTCCAGCGGCCAGGGCTACTGCCCAGATAACGCCCAGCGGGATCGCTATCGGCTTCGAAGTGATGTCGATTCGCATGGCGCCCTCCTATACCAGGTAGTAGACCTTGGGCTCCGTGCCCTGCTCTTCCTTGAGGCGCATCACCCGGGGACTGCTGATCAGGTCGCTGACGAGGCTCTCCGGGTCATTCTTGTCGCCGAAGTAGGTGGCGCCGCCGACGCAGGTCGTCACGCAGGCGGGCAGCATGCGGGCGCCCAGCCGGTGGATGCAGAACTGACACTTGCGGGCGTTCCCCACCGGCGAACCGCTCCCGTTGCGCCGCCACTCGCGCCCGTACTCCGGCGAAGCCGATTCCTCATACGGTTGCTTCGCGGGTGTATCGTCCGTGTAGTTCTCCCCGAAGTCGAAGTAGCGGGCGCCGTAAGGACAGGCGGCCAGGCAGTAGCGGCAGCCGATGCAAGTGTTGTAGTCAATGACGACGATGCCGTCCTCGCGTTTCCAGGTGGCCCCGACCGGGCAGACATCGGTGCAGGGAGGATTCTCGCACTGCATGCAGGGCCGTGGCAGGAACCGGCGCGTGACGTTGGGGTACTCGCCGATCTCTTCTTCGATGACCGGCCGGTAGACGACGCCAGGCGGCAACTGGTTCTCCGCCTTGCAGGCGACGGTGCAGGCGGAGCAGCCGATGCACTTCTGCAGGTCGATGACCATGATCCACTTGCGCTGGTCGATTGGCTTCTCCATGGCCCGCTTCAGCTCGTCTTGCATGCGGACCATGTCGGCCTTCTTCGGTAGAGCAAAGGGTGCGCGAGGTGCCAGCGGGATGGATCCCTGGCCGATGTCCATGACCAGCGGTACGTCGGAGGGCTTCACCGGTGCCGCCATGGTGTCCACGACGCCGCCGCCGCCGTTCTCAGCGCGGGCCTCGTTCAAGAACCGCGAACGCCAGACAGCGGGGTCGCCGGGGAACTTGTCAGCGGCGGTCCGCTGCTTGGTAGCCAGCAGCCCCATATGCGCCAGGGCGCCGCCGGCCGCTAACGCGGGGAGTCCGGCGGCAAGCTTGCCGAGAAATCTGCGGCGAGTGGACCTTCTAGCCATTGGCCACCTCCGGACTGGCATTAGCGGCTTGTTGTACTATGAGCTCAAGATAATTCGCTTGTGAACCGCGTCACAAGGGCCGAAAGGCCCTTGTTCCGGTAATGCCCTACCGGACAAGCGGTGGGGGTAAACCCGACAAACAAGGGCGCTGAGCTGGTCCCGCGCTTAGCGCGGAGCTAGCGGTGTCTAGGGTGACGGAGGAGGAGTCGCCGCCGCTACCGGGCGTCCGATCTCTCGCGCCCAGATGGAGACCATGCGCCGCAGCTTCTCGACGTCTCGCTGAGTGCCCCATACGTTGGGCCGATTGATGACGCGCTCTATCTCCGCCAGCAGCGTGGCGGCGGCCCAGGCCTTGAGCGGCCTGTAATCCGGCAGGGTACCGGCGGCTTCTCTGTATCCCGCGCGCCAGCCGTACAGCATGACCACCCGCAGCAGGTTGAGCAGATAGCTCATGGGCCCTGGCGGCACCGGGGCCGTACGGAGCGTAATGTCAGTACGCGCCAGATCGGCGCGGGGGTCGCCGGCCGCCGCGCCGGACCAGTCGACGATGCCGGTAACGACCTGGCCATCGCTGATGATGTTCAGAGGATGGAAGTCCATGTGGATCAGTGCGTCTGTGCGGAGTCCCAGCGAGGAGGCGTGATTGGCCAGGTCGACGTACTGCGGTGTGACGCGCGAGGCCCATTCCTCGGGCGCGCTGGCGACAAACTCCGCCGGCGGGGCCACGGCGTGCAGCTGCGCCTGGGTGCGGCCGAACAGGCGCGATAGGCGCAGGAG
>JBGPMY010000076.1:0-7725 GCA_041487235.1 Dehalococcoidia bacterium | reverse complement strand
CGGCGTGCCGGCCGACGAGAAGTAAGTCCCAGGCACGAGCCGCACGGGCTCCCTGTAGAAGGGGGGGGCGCCACCCGAATCCTGGCCCAGTGCAGGTTTTGCCGTGAGCGATCCAGTTGGCCCCGCTGTAGTACTGGCAGGGGCGTTGCTCGATCCCTCCTCAGTGGCTCCTGTGGAGCACGCCGCAGCGAGTGCCGCGACGCCGACAAGAATCGCCAAGAGTCGTGCAACTGAACCGGCCGGAGACGCCATTGGACGGCCTCCTCAATTCACAAGCGTAATCCCCGAAAATGGCACTGTCAATAGCAATGTGGCCAAGAGTAGGTGGTTATAGGAGATAGGCGAGGGCAAGAACTGCCGCGGGCTGCGCGAGAGCGCCGCCGGGCTCAGCCGCCCACTGGACCCAGCACGCGGTCGAGGTAGGCGTTGGTGAAGATCCCCTGCGGGTCCAGGCGCGCGCGCACCTTCTGGAAGGCGTCCCACTGCGGGTAGCGGGGCGCCAGCGTCTCCGCCGTCTGGAAGTGCAGCTTGCCCCAGTGCGGCCGGCCCCCGTAACCGTCCATGATCTTCTCCACCGCCTGGAAGTACGGCCGGTACTGCGTCCCCTGGTAGACGTGGATGGCGATGTAGCAGCTGGCGCGGTCGCTGGCCGTGCTTAGCGGGATGTCATCAGCCGCCGTGAAGCGCACCTCCACCGGGAAGGTGAGCATCAACCCGCTCTGCTTCACGTAGTCGCGCACGCGGTTCACAGCCTCGACCGCCGCCTCGATCGGTATCTCGTACTCCATCTCGTAGAAGCGCACCAGGCGCGGGCTGGCGAAGACGTTGTAGCTGCGGTCGATGTACTCGACTCGTCCGGAGCTGGGGAAGGCCCTGGCCAGGCGCGGGGCGAGCTTAGGCCGCCAGCGCCCGACCCGACATAGCACGTCGAACAGGACGTTGCTGAACAGGATATCGTCCCGGAAGGCCTGCCAGCGGCCACGCGGCGCCAGCGGCTCGTCGGTGCGGTTGTTGCGCTTGGTCAGCGCCCAGCCGGTGTGGGGCACCCAGAAGAACTCGAAGTGTTGGTTGCCGTTGATGTGGTCGTCCAGCGACTCCAGCACCTCGTCCACGCGCATCGGCATCTCGACGGCGCGCAGGTTGAACGCCGGCACGCACTGCAGCGTCACCGTGGAGATGACGCCTAGCGCGCCCAGGCCCACGCGGGCCGCCTGGAACACCTCTGGCTCGGCCTCCGGCGAGCAATCGATAGTGGCGCCGTCGCCGGTGATCAAGCGCAGGCCGGCGACCTGCGCGGCCAGGCCCCGCAGCTGCCTCCCTGTGCCGTGCGTCGCCGTGGAGATGGCGCCGGCGATCGTCTGGTAAGCGATATCGCCCAGGTTCTCTATCGCCAGGCCACGGGCGTCCAGCTCCTCGTTCAGGCGTGAGAGCGTGACGCCAGCCTGGACTGTCACCTGTCGCTTCTCGAGGTCTGTGGCCAGGATGCGGTCGTAGTTGTCCAGCCGGACCATCCGGCCGTTCGTGAGGGCGATTCCCGTGAAGGAGTGGCCCGCGCCGACCACTTTGACCCGCTGGCCGCGATCCACGGCTCTCCTCACGATCCCCACCAGCTGCTCTTCGGTGGCGGGCCTCACGATGGCCGCCGGGGCGCACTCCTGGTTGCGGGCCCAGTTCCTCCAGCGGCGCGCAGTCCTGTCGCTCATACGGGAATCCTACACGATGGGCAGTCGACACGTCTTGCGCCTATCGGCGCATGCTCATTCCCGTGGGTCACGGCAACCTTCATCTCACCTCGGCCCGCGTGCTACGCTGGCGGCGCAGTGCTGTATCTCTTCTACGGGGCCGATTCCTTCTCGCGCCGGGAGGCCCTGGACCGCCTCAAGAAGGAGCTGGACGCGGACGGCATGCTGGGCACGAACACGGTCATCTTTGCCGCCCGGCAGACTGCGCCCGCTGAAGTGGTCGCCGCCTGCGGCGCCGTTCCTTTCCTGGGATCGCACCGCCTCGTGATTGTGGAAGGGCTGTTCCAGCCGGCGCCGGCCGCCGGGCGCCGGCCTTCCGGCCGCCGGTCACCAACGCGCGACGCCAGCCAGGGGCCCTGGCAGGCGCTGGTGGACTACGTAGACCAGATGCCGCCGACCACTACTCTGGTCACCGTCGACGGCGCAGTGAACGAAAAGGACGCGCTGTTCGAGGCGCTTAAGGTGAAGGGGAAAACGAATCGTTTCCCGGCCTGCGATCCGCGGGCGCTGCCGGAATGGATCCAGAGACGCGCCAAAGAGATAGGGCTGAAGATAGATGCCCGCGCGGTGCGTCTGCTGGGCGAGCTACTCGGCGGCCAGAGGGTGGCCGGCGGTCAGAGCAACGATCTGTGGTCTGTAGCCAGCGAGCTGGACAAGCTGGCGGCTTACGCCAACGGAGAGGTGATCCGCGAGGAGGACGTGCGCGCGCTGACCAGCGCCGCCCGGGAGCAGAAGGGATACCTGCTGTCGGACGCGGTTGTGGAGGCGAGACCGGCGCTGGCGTTGCGGCTTCTGCAGGAGATCCTGGCGCAGGGCGATAACCCCGCGGCCCTGCTGGGCGTGATCCAGAGCCGCTATCGCCGCCTGGCGATCGCCCGCGAGATGCTCGACCAGGGCGCCAGCGACACCGCCATCGGACGGACGCTGGGCACCCAGGGGTACGCGCTGGAAAGGGCGCTTGAACAAGCGTCACGTTACACGATGGAGCAGCTACGCGTTGTGTATCGCCGCCTGGTGGAGGCGGACTGTGACGTCAAGCGCGGCGTCTACGATGACAGGCTATCGCTGGAGATGCTGATAGCGGACTTGGCAGCCGTCGTGCCGTCACGGGCGGCCTAGAAGACACGCCTACCGCGCCGGCGTCTCCTGGTATACGGGGTTGTAGCAGGCGGCCAGGTGCCCGGCTTCGATCTCATGGAGCGCTGGCGCCCGCTCCGTACGGCAGACGTTCGTCGCCTTCGGGCAGCGGGGCAAGAAGGGGCACTCCTCCGGTAGCTCGGCCAGGTTGGGCGGCGTGCCCCGTATGGCGGTCAGCCTGCCCGGCCCGTCGCGGTCCCAGCGCGGCCGGCTGCCCAGCAAGGACCATGTGTAGGGGTGGCGCGGCCGTTCGAATACGGTGTGCACATCACCGGATTCGACCACGGAGCCGGCGTACATGACGGTTACTTCGTCGGCCATCTGGGCCACTACACCCAGGTCGTGAGTGATCAGAAGGATGGAGGTGCCGTGGCTGCGTTGCAGCCGTCGAAGGTCTTCCAGGATCGCCGCCTGTACCGTCACGTCCAGCGCGGAGGTCGGCTCGTCGAGGATGAGCACCTTGGGGTTCAGGGCCGTGGCGATGGCGATCATTACTCGCTGAGCCATGCCGCCGGATAGCTGGAACGGGTAGCGGGTGGCCACCTGCTCCGGGTCCGGCAGACCCATCTGGGCTAGCACTTCCAGGCTGCGCCTCTTGGCCTCGCGCTTGGACACGTCCAGGTGGGTGGTGATGATCTCCTCCACCTGCTGGCCGGCTGAGAGGACTGGGTTCAGGCTGGTGGCCGGGTCCTGGAACACCATCGCAATCTCGCGCCCGCGCACCCGCCGCGTCTCCTCGCTGCCGAGCTCCAGCAGGTTGATCCCCTGGAACTCTACGCGGCCGCTGACTATGCGGCCGGGGTGCGGCAACAGGTTGAGGATGCACAGGCCAACAGAGGACTTGCCGGCGCCGCTCTCCCCCGTGATGGCCAGCGTGCCTCCGCGGCGGAGCGACAGGGAGACGCCGTTGACGGCCTTCACGACGCCGTCAGGGCTTACGAATTCAGCTCTCAGGTCCTCCAGCCGGAGGATGGGATCTTCCACGGGGGCGCGCCTCTCCGAGATCGAGATGTCGTGGCCTGGCTAGCCTGGGCTTGCTACAAACCTGATTATAGCAGCCCGCGCCTCTCTACATCGGGCGATGCCTGACGGCGTGCGGCGGCTATTGGCTTATGGGGCGGATCGCCCCGATCACGCGGCCCTGCACCTCGACGTTGTCGGCGTCGGTGTAGACGGGCTCCATCGTCTCGTTGGCGGGCTGCAGCCGCACCCTCTCCCCTTCGCGATAGAACTTCTTGAGGGTGGCCTCCTGCTCCCGCTTCAGCCAGGCGGCAACCATGTCACCGTTCTGGGCGCTGTTCACAGCCTGCATGAGGACGATGTCGCCATCGTTCACCAGGGCGTCGATCATGGACTGCCCCTTGACCCGCAGGGCGTAGACCTTCTCCCGGTTGCCCAGCATCTCCGGCGAAACCTCAATCGTCTCGGCGGAGTCGTACCCCCGCCAGGTGTCCGCCGAAGGCACGGGGATCGGCTGGCCGGCGGCGATGGCGCCGATGATCGGCACCGGCACCACACGAGAACGCCGGCCGCCGGCGTGCAGCAGCTCGATGGCGCGGGAGACCTCCCGGTCGCGCCGGATGTAGCCCAGCCTCTCCAGAACACGCAGGTTGTAGTCCACCACAGACGTGGAGCTGATGTCGCAGGCCTCCTGGATCTGGCGGATGCTGGGCGGGTAATCGTGCTCGTCGATGAAGCCCTGGATATACTCGACGATCCGCCGCTGCTTGACAGAAAGCTCTTTCATAGTCGCAGGCCCTCCAAAGGCCGGTTCGTCCGGGGCCTCTATATGACCGTAACGAACCTTTGTTCGCTAGAAGACAAGTCTAGAGACCATACGTTCGATTGTCAATAGCGCTGCAGCACATGTACAATTCCGAAGCACCTTCTCAAGAGACAGACGGCCGGCCCATGGGCACTGGATTGGAGGAGATCAGGATGCCGAACGGCGATCAGGAGGGGCCGAAGCGGGCCCTCATCATAGCGGCGCACCCGGACGACTCCGAGTTCGGCGCCGCCGGCACGGTCGCTATCTGGTCACGCGACGGCTGGGAGTTCAACTACCTAATCTGTACGGACGGCTCCAAGGGGACGGACGACCCGCAGATGACGGCAGACAAGCTCGTTCCGTTGCGACGCGAGGAGCAGCGGGCGGCGGTGCGCGTCGTGGGCGGCAAAGAGGTCTTCTTCCTGGACCACGTGGATGGGGAGCTGACCTACACGCGTGACCTGATGCGGGACATCGTCCGCTACATCCGCAAGCTGAAGCCTTACGCCGTTTTCAGCCATGACCCTAACCAGATCGTGCGCAACCTGTTCATCAACCACCGGGACCACCGCTGCGTGGGCGAGGTGGCCCTGGACGCCGTCTACCCCATAGCTCGAAACCGGCCCAGCTTCCCCGAGCTGCTGGACGAGGGGTTGGAGCCCCACAGCGTCAAGGAGGTCTACCTCTGGACCGCCTCTGACTCCAACTTCGAAGTGGACATCTCCGAGGTGCTGGCGCTCAAGTTCGAGGCCCTGCGCCAGCACAAGAGCCAGATCGCTGACATGGAAGAGACGGCGGAGCGGCTGAAGCGCTTCTGGGCGGAGCCGGACGGCCGCTTCCTGGAGCGCTTCCGCCGCATCCAGCTGCCGTTCTAGGCCGATGCTGTTCGCCCGCTTCCGCTACGGCAACCTGGAATCGTACGGCGTCTGCGGAGCGGATCGCCTGAAGCGCATCGAGGGTGATATCTTCGGCGAGCATCGTGTCCTGCCGGAAACGCTGCCTCTGTCTGACGTCACGCTGCTGGCGCCCGTCAGTCATCCGGGCAAGATCCTGGCGGCCGCGGTGAACTACCCCTCCCACGTCACCAGCGCCCGCAGCGTGCTCAAGGACGAGGCAGCGCCGGCGACCCCGCAGCTGTTCCTGAAGCCTTCCTCATCCGTGATCGGGCCGGAGGAGGCGATAGTCCTGCCGCAGGACGCCCGCCGTGTCGATGCCGAAGGAGAACTGGTAGCCGTCATCGGACGGCGCTGCCGCAACGTATCGTCCGAGGAGGCGCTGCAGTACGTGTTTGGCTACACCTGTGGCAACGACGTGAGCGCGCGGCACTGGCAGCGCGACGACCTGCAGTGGTGGCGGGCCAAAGGGAGCGACACGTTCTGCCCCGTGGGCCCCTTCATCGCCACCGGCCTCGATCCCGCCAACCTGGAGCTGCGCACCCGCGTCAACGGCCAGGAGGCCCAGGCGACGAACACGTCGGCCCTGATCCACAGCACGGCGGAGCTCATCAGCTTCGCCTCCCGGGTCATGACCCTGGAGCCGGGAGACCTGGTCTTTACCGGCACACCAGGGGTGACGCCTACGCTGAACCCCGGCGACGTCGTGGAGGTGGAGATCGAGGGGATCGGCGTCCTGCGCAACCCGGTCCGCGCCGCCTGAAGCCCAACCAGGGCGCAGTCACCGGTGAGTGTCCCGTCAGTGCGGCCGTGCCGGGCTACGCGGCCTACGCGAAGGCGCAGTCAGGGGCTGGAAGGCATAACGGGGCCAAGCGGGGGGACACTGGCCGAAAACGCCCGGCGGCGGGCCGGACGCGCCAGTGAGTTCGCCTATTCCTTGCTCTGCGCGGGGGCAGAGGGGACGGCAAAGCGGTGCAGCAGCTTCTGCGCCTCGTCCATTACTCCCAGGTCTACTGCGTCGCAGTACGTCGAGTAGATGGCGCGGTCGATGAGGCGCACTCCCTCCTCGTTCAACTGACCGGACTGCTCGCCGCGCAGGCGCAGCAGGCGGTGGAGGCGCCTCAGGAAGTGAAGCTGAAGCGGTGAGTAGGAGCCTTCGCTCTCCTTGATCGGAGAGAGCATGTCCTCGATCCCTCCCTTGGTCTCTGGAGCGTGATTCATCTCATCCGGCATACGGAATACACGTCTCACTCATAGAGTATCGGTGTGCGGGCAGTTAGGCAAGTATGCGCCGGCGCGGCAGCGGTGAATAATTTGTGTAGTCCGGCCCTTTGCCAGGGCCACAGGGGGCCGGGAGCGCAGGCTGCGCGCGCGCCGCAGCTCCCCCGTGCGCGGGCGCCGGTTGGGGCTGTCTTACTCCGAATGGAAGGAGCGGTCCTGGTGGCCGCGTCGCAGAATCAGATGGAGGCGTGAGCGCAGAAACAGGGAGCGGTCCGCGGTGGCGGCGGCGTCCGCCGCGCTGTCCGACTCCCAGAAACTGACGCGGCCCACTTCTCCAGACTCGTCGGTGGCGCGAATCATCGCGCTCTGCAAGCAACCGTCCTGCTGTCGGTACAAGTCGACGAGCTGAGTGTTCAGATCATCGACCTCCGCGTCTCGCCCGGCGAGGGGCTTCATAAGGGAGATGCGTACGTAGGCCACGGCCGGACCTCCTGGGATTATTCGTTGGTTGGAAGGTAGGGCAAGTTTAACGTAGGCGGCAGAGGGGATCAAGGGACGCGAAGAGGGCGCCGCAGATGCTGCAGCGCCCTCTGATTGGGGCCTGAGGGTGGCGACGGCTAGAGCCTGAGCTTGCCGTGAGAAGGCTGACGGCGGCGCTGACGGTGCTCGCCGTTGCCGTCGTTCTCCAGCTCTAGCGCGGCCGTCGCGCCAAACTCGTATACGTAGCCGCAAGAGAGGCACGTGCTGTAAGCGCCGTACCAGTCCTCTTCAAACAACATAGAGCCTTGGCACCGCGGGCAACTACGCGGTGGAGCTGTCTGCATCGACCCCACCTCCCTTAGAACAAAGAAAAAGGCCGCTCACCAGTTTCCTGGTATGGCCCCTCCAACGCCGCCGAGGTTAGTTGACGGGTTCGGGTCGAAAGGGTTAACCCTTCTCGCCACACGCGAGATTCACCCCAGAT